>DBJWYX010000032.1:0-13713 GCA_052360825.1 Candidatus Wunengus sp. YC64 | reverse complement strand
GGGAGGAAATCAAGCCCTTAGATATTGTCATTCCAGACCAGTTTTTTGACAGGACGCGAGGCAGAATCAGCACATTTTTCGGAGATGGGATTGTCGGACATGTAAGTTTTGCCGATCCGGTATGTGAGACACTTGCCACTACCTTGTTTAATGCTGCAAAATCGGTAGGTGCTCAGGCGCACAAAGGCGGCTCCTATCTATGTATGGAAGGGCCTATGTTCTCTACCCGTGCAGAATCAAATGTGTACCGGCAATGGGGTGTCAGCGTAATTGGCATGACCAACCTCCAGGAAGCCAAGCTGGCACGGGAGGCGGAAATTTGTTACAGCACACTTGCCATGGCCACGGATTATGATTGCTGGCACGTAGGTGAGGAAGCGGTAACATTAGAAATGATTATCGGGAATTTGAATAAAAACGCTGAAACTGCAAAACGTATCCTCAAGGCGGCCATTCCGAAGATTGAGCAAAAGAGAAGCTGTGCATGTGCAACGGCAGTACAAAATGCCATTGTGACGCATAAGGATCTGATTCCAGAGAACACCAAAAAGAAACTCGATATTCTCTTTGGCAAATATCTGAGATAATTCTGGGAACTATAGTAAATGCCAGAAGAAACTTGTCATTGCGAGGAGGAACGACGAAGCAATCCCTGCCATCAGATTGCTTCGCTGTCGCTCGCAATGACGGATTCATGTCAACTTATTTAGGGCGTTTACGATACTTAAGCATAATTCCTGCTCCAAACCTTCCGGTTTCTCTTTGTTGATAACGGTATGAGAAAAAAACGGTATGATCGCAATGCGTACATATTTTGGCAATTTCTATATTTTCCTCTGGAATGCCTGACTGGACAAGTTGCATTTTGTTTGCTTCCCACAAATTAAAATAGCTCTTACCATCCGATGTCTCATTGATACATTCTCTTTTGTTATTGAAAGCTTTAGTAATTTGAATGATAACTTCCGGACCTATTTCGTAGCAACATGGTCCGATAGAAGGACCAATTCCTACAAGAATGTTTTCAGGCAAACAATTGAATTTTTCCTTTAGCAACTTTACCGTGTTCTGAGTTACCATTCGAACCGTTCCCTTCCAACCTGCATGGGCAACGCCAATTACCTTCTTCTTCAAATCAAAGAATAAAAGAGGAACGCAATCAGCCTGGAGAACCATAAGACAAATATTTGGAATCGCAGTTACCATGGCATCTGTTGCATAGACTGCCGTATCAAAATTAACTGCGCCTCTGCCTCTTAAGGCATCTGTTATTATTTCAACATTATTGTCATGAACCTGTCTGGCGGTGGTAAAATTATCCAATGGAATCTTCATTGCTGCGGCAAGCCGCTCACGGTTTTTGAGCACCATTCCTGGATTGTCTCCGACATGAAATCCCAAATTGAGAGCATCATACGGAGGGTTACTAAAACCGCCTGCCCTCGTGGATACGAAGTGATAAACTTCCTTGTGGTTTAAAAGATTCTCAAAAAACCACAGAGGTAGCGAATTCAAGCGCCTTTCAATCATAGGAAAACTCCACCGTTATAAAAAAAGAAGGGCGTTGAGCCATACAAACTCAACGCCCTCTTACTCTTCTAAAAATATTAACCATTAAACTACTAGACGGCCTTTTCCCCTCTCTCGCCCGTCCGGATGCGCAGTACATCTTCAATGTTCGAGATAAAAATCTTCCCGTCACCGATACTTCCTGTCTGCGATTCCTTTGTAATGCATTGAACAATTTTTTCCACATCGCCATCAGCAACAACGAGTTCGACCTTCACTTTCGATAACAAATCTACTCTGAAGGTCCTTCCGCGCCATTGTTCTGTTATCCCCCGCTGGGCGCCATGACCTTTTACATCAGTCACAGTCATACCGGGATAACCCAATTCTTCCAATGCATCCTTCACTATGGTCAACCGCTCGGGTCTTATTATTGCCTCAATTCTTTTCATTTACAAACCTCCTTCATAATGAAAATGCCCCTTTACCTGTTTAAAAGGATTAAGGAAGGCATTTTATCAGGTATCTTACAATATTCAATTAAGCCTGTTCTGACTCGTAATAATGATAAGCAATTTCCTTGTGCTGGGAAATATCCATACCGCTGACTTCCTCGCTTTCGCTTGGTCTTAAACCGACAACTGCATTTACAAACCAGGCTAAGAGCGACGTAACACTGATGCAATAGAACCATGTGGCAAGGATGCCTATCCATTGTTTTCCCATCTGGGCAACATTCCCATAGATAGCGCCATCAAAACCGGCCGGGTTTACCGCAGTTGTACAAAAGATACCAGTTGCCCATGCACCCCAGGTTCCGCCTACGCCATGAACTCCGATTACGTCCAGCGCATCGTCGTAGCCACAAGCCTTTTTCATCTTTGTTGTGGCATAGAAGCACGCCAGTCCTGCACCAACACCTATTGCAATTGATGCCATAGGTCCTACAAAACCAGATGCTGGCGTAATGGCAACCAGACCCGCTACGGCGCCTGAACAAGCACCGAGAATGGTCGGTTTCTTATGGTGTATCCATTCAAGGACTGTCCATGTAAATCCAGCAGCTGCTGTAGCCGTATTGGTAACTACAAATGCACTCGCAGCAAGTCCGTTTGCGGCTACTGCGCTACCTGCATTGAAACCGAACCAGCCAAACCACAATAAAGCGGTACCTAACATCATGAAAGGTAAATTATGAGGAGGCTTTACTTCTGCCGGATAACCTTTCCGTTTTCCTACAAACAAAATCAAAGCAAGGGCTGAAGCTGCAGAACAGATGTGAACTACTGTTCCGCCTGCGAAATCCAATGCTCCCAGTTTAAAGAGCCAACCATCGGTAGCCCATACCCAGTGCGCCAGCGGCGCATAAACAGCGCTAGCCCACAAAGGGATAAGGAGTAACCATGCGCTGAATTTAAACCGTTCTGCAAAGGCGCCCGTCATCAGCGCGGGGGTAATAACTGCAAACATGCATTGGAATATCATAAAAGATAAATGGGGTACCGTCGTTGCGTAAAGATCACTCGGCGCCTGTCCAACTGCACCCGCTCCTAACCCACACCATTGAAGACCGCCAATAAACCAGCTACATGGCGCAAATGATAAACTATACCCCCAGAGCACCCACTGCACACTTATAATACAAATAACAATAAAACTCATCCACAATGTATTCACCATATTCTTTGCCCTTACCATACCGCCGTAAAACAGGGCAAGACCAGGCGTCATGATTAAAACCAGAGCTGACGATGCAAGCAGCCATGCATTATCACCCGTATCAATCTTTGGTGCATCAGCCGCCATAGCATTTGAAGCAAATAGCGCTATCATCGATAATGCAAAAATCGATGAAATGCCTATATAGGCTCCTTTTCTCATTTCCCTCTCCTTTTTAAAATTATAAATTAACTACCTTTTCTACACACTTGCAGACACAAAAACACCTTTAACCATACTGCTCTTCACCAATCGGTACAATAAATTCACAAGCTATACTATGTCATTCGACCACCTCCTCTCTTAAAATTTTTCAATGAGGTAAATCAAGAATTATCTCAAAAGTCTTTTAAGATGTTGAGTTGATAAACACACAGTCAATTCTCACAGGGTCTGAGCTTTATCTCCCACATATAGCTAGCCAGTCTGTCCATGTCTTTTTGTAAAAAGAGGGACGGTTCTTTTTCTTTCATTCTATCCACAATGCTCTTGCACCGCCGTTTTGAATACAATAAAGAAACATCTGTTATCTTTGAAGGATTATGACAGGGCACACAATTATTCATATAAACGTTTTCTGCGATGTTGGCTACATCTTTCTCTCCAATCTGTTTTAATGACTTGAACTCGGCAAGCTTCCCTTTATCTATTTCGCCTTTCTGGTATTTTTTAAATAAATCAATTACCTTTTGTTCATCCGTTGTAAATCTCTCTTCCTTTTCCATCTGCATCCTGTTGAATGCATGCAGGATATCTTCTTCAACCCATTTTTTATGAGAAAATATGTATTCCAAAATATGACACTGACCACACTTCTTGCTCAAGGTTATTTCCATGCCTTCTTCGGAATGTATCACCGATTTGGGAATCCCCTGACTATCTCTGTTTAACGAAATCACTAGCTTTGCATCTGTAGGAGAACTCACAATCGTTACACCCTCGACCAATGCAATATAGGGCATAAAGCCAAAAAAACTTTTTACCCTTCCTACCTCGATCTCAGAGTTATCCTTGTAATAATAAATACATTTACTAACTTCATCATAAGTTACCTCCTTTGGCAATAAATACGTTGTTTCCTTGTATCGCTTATGATTTGTGATATTTCTTGCACCTTCGTCAAGGATTAATTGGACATAAACTCGTTTATCTTTGATGATTAAAGATTCCCTGCGTACTATACTGTCTTTAATATCTATCTCTGGATCCTTTTTTTCTAATATTCCATTGATGACGTAGTTTTGAGGAAAAACAGGAAAGGATAAGAGCACATTTATGAAAACTACCATCAAAGCGCTAAATTGAAATCTGAAGTTAAACATATTAAGCTTTGGTTATTTTAAAAAAATTTAATATATATCAATTATTAAATTCATGTAAACTTATTAAGCAATCGCACAAAATGTGCCCTCAAAACACGCAAACAACAATTATTATTGTAACATATTTATTTTTAAGATATTATGATTTATTTTATATTTACACATACTATTTTGCACTGTATTTGCTAATTACACAGATGGTCGATTTGAACCAAGAATACCATATCTAAATTATAAATCAATACTAAATTTAGTAATTCTATAATTCAGCAAAAAGAATTAAAATAGCAAACAGAAGACAGGAAAACTGGAAGAAAAACGGAAAAGCTTATTTATTGAACTTACCAAAGAATCAACCATATAGTTAACTATAACCTGTTTATTTGAAAGTTAAGTTACAAAACGGCCAATCTTTGTCGTGTTTTAGAAAGGATTTTGCAAATTATATCATGTAATTTTTAAATCACAACCCAGGATAACAACTTGTACCATGTTCATACGTATCGATACCAGACCGTTCAATGTTGACCGGAACCCTCAGTCCTAACGTACGTTTTAAAACAAAGAAAAATGCGAAGGCGACAGTAAAACACCATGCTATTAGCGTAACACAGGCTATAAATTGGGCAAGGAGCTGCCAACACGACCCTGCTATCACTCCTTTTACACCTCCATAAGTGCCATCTGAAAAGATTCCGACAGAAAGCAAACCCCAAAGTCCATTTGCCCCGTGAACAGAAATAGCGCCAACGGGGTCGTCAATCTTTAACTTACTTTCGATAAAATAAAGGGAAATCCTTGTTATTAAACTTGCGATAACTCCAATTACTATCGCCGCCCAATGTGGAACATACGCCCCGGATGCTGTAATTGCAACACAACCTGCCAGAGCCCCGTTACAGGCCATAACAATATCCGACTTCTTTGTCATGTAATAGGAAAGATAGAGAACGGTAACGGCGCCTGCCGTAGCAGATAAAAAAGTATTTACCGCTATAACGGATACGCGAAGTTCAGTAACTGCAAGCGTACTACCCGCATTAAAACCAAACCATCCGAAAATTAAGGTAAGTGTCCCGATTACGATATAAATAAGATTATGACCATGGATTACATTGGGACTGCCGTCGGGATTAAATTTTCCATATCTGGGGCCTACAAGCCAGGCTGCAATAAATGCAACCAACCCACCCACCCCATGCACCACCCCAGAACCAGCGAAATCCTTTGCACCTGCTCCAAATGGCAAGGTCTCCAACCATCCTTTGCCCCACATCCAGTGTCCAAATATGGGATAAAGCACACCGCACACAAAGACGCTATAAATTATATGCGCATGGAATTTAAATCTTTCTGCCACAGCGCCGGTAACGATTGTACAGGCGGTCGCTGCGAACATTATCTGGAATATCCAAAGAACGGAGGTATGCACATCGTAAGAATCCCCCAGTAACAAAAAACCACTATACCCAATAAAACTATTTCCCCAGGAAAGTCCGGAAGTTAATTTCGAGCCGCCAAACATAAGGGCAAAACCAAATAGCCAAAAAACGATCGCACCAACACAAAAATCCATAAAGCTCATTGCAAGATAATTGAGGGTATTCTTTTTCTGGACAAAACCAGCGCCAAGGAATGTGAATCCTGCCTGCATATTAAAAACTAAAAAAGCGCTCAGGAGAGTCCAGGCAAAATTTACTGAAAATTTTAATCCCTGTATGCTATCAGAATACGTCTTTGACCCGCTTGGATCTCCGGCAAACACGGCTTGCACCAAAAAGCCCAATAACCCGCTTATTAGAATGAATATAAAAGGAAACTTCTTCAAACCCATGCTTTCATTAAAAAAACGCTGGTGTTGCCCTGCAAAAAAAGGACAACACCAGCCTGATAAAAATCAACGGCAACAACTCCGTTCAGATTGCAGCATCACCCGACTCTTTTGTACGAATACGATACACATTTTCTACGTTGAAAATAAATATCTTTCCATCGCCGATACTACCGGTCTGCGATTCGTTAATGATCGTATTGACGATTTTCTCTACATCTGAATCTTTAACGGTGATTTCAAGCTTGATCTTTGACAAGAGATCAACCCGATATCTTCTTCCACGCCACACCTCGCTAATGCCTTTTTGACTACCGTGTCCTTTTACTTCTATAACGGTCATCCCCGGATAACCCAATTCCGTCAAGGCATCTCTGACAATGTTAAACTTTTCTGGCCTGATTATTGCTTCTATTTTTTTCATGAAAAAACCTCCATCCGATTTAGATTATATTCGATTAATAAACTATTTTTTTGGTGTTTTTTCCGGCTTTACTAATGCGTATACCCATCGCCCGAGTTTGTCCGAATATATCTTCTCTCGAGTCGCATCCTTACTCATTGCACGTTCAAGTAAAGACGCTTGTTCCTCGTCTTGTTTCTTGACCTCCTCAATCGGCACACCTGCAAGCGTAATAATACCCGACTCAGCCGGATAACATGGAGTGCCGTGAATATGGATATCCAATCCTTCATACTCTATAAGATCAGAGACCCTGAGATTCATATGATATTTTATTACAGCGAACAAACCAAAACCCCAGGCGAATGCCCAGGCCATGGCAACTATCGTTCCGATGAATTGAGCCAACAATTGCCATCCAGAACCGGTAATTAAACCGTTTACACCGCCATAAGTACCATCAGCAAAGAAACCCACAGCAAGCATACCCCAGATACCATTTGCCGCATGAACGGCCACTGCACCCAGTGGGTCATCGATTTTCATCTTGACCTCGACAAGCCATACGGTTCCCCTCATTGCGAAACCAGCAAGTACGCCAATCACCACTGCCGCCCATGGCGCTACATAGGCACAAGGGGCTGTAATTGCTACCAAGCCTGCCAGCGCACCATTACATATGAAGGCCACATCTATGTATCCTGTCGTTGCCCAGGTATAAAATAACATTATCGAAGCGCCAGCTGCGGCAGCGATAAAGGTATTGGATGCAATTATGGATATACGTAAATCTGTTGCCGCAAGGGTACTTCCTGCATTAAAACCAAACCAGCCAAATGCGAGGAGAATGGTGCCTATCACGACAAACACCATGTTATGACCAGGGATTGGATTTGCCGTACCGTCGGGATTGTATTTCCCCTTTCTTGGTCCCAGCACCCAAGCGCCAACAAGTGCAAGAATACCTCCAACTGTATGGACGCAAGCACAGCCAGCAAAGTCTTTTACTCCAGCGCCAAAAGGAAGCGTACTTAACCAGCCTCCGCCCCACACCCAATGCCCATAAATCGGATAAATTATACCGCACACGAAAAAGCTGTACGTAAGATATGCGCCAAATTTCAGCCTTTCTGCTACAGCGCCTGCAATAATCGAGACTGTCTTTGTGGCAAATACCATCTGGAAGAGCCAGAGCATAATCGTCTGGACATCATACGACCTGCCCAAGAGCATAAAACCATCACCTCCAAAGACGGAAGTACCGTTTTCAAGTCCGGGCGCTAACTTTGAACCGCCAAACATCAGACCAAACCCGAAAAAGTAAAACACCATCGCACCAAACGTGGAATCAATAAAACAATGCGCCATATAACTCAGCATGTTTTTTTGCCTTAAGAATCCGCCTAGTAATGCAAAACCTGCTTGCATAATAAACACCAGAAAGGCACCTAAGAGCGTCCAGCTAAAATTAACGGCATATTTTAATCCTGTAACGGAATCTGACTCCCCGTATGTTGCAATACCAGTCGGATCCGCCGCTTCAACATTTCCCAAAGTTAATGCTAATGCCCCTATCATTATCAATAATAACCACAAACCTGTCTTTATTTTATTAGAAACGTCTTTCATAACTATTGTCCCTCTCCTTTCCAATAAATACTACCTTTTATGCAAATTAATTACAATAATTAATTACATTTCATTTATATTTTTCACCCCTCCTTTCAAAAATAAATATTCACAAAACAATAAGTGAACTGTATCAAAACAGGTGCAATTTTTATCTAAACCCATATAAAAGGAGCAATATCTATTCCATTATCAACTTACAAACAGCCAGTGAGTAGTTTTAAGACATTCTTTAAATTTATAATTCTTTTAATATTGAGAGATACGACTTATTTATAATACGAATAATTATGTAATCTCCTTATCTATTCTAAATATTGGCATTATTTATAATTTCTCAGAATTTGATTCGTATGTTTTCTACGTAAAACACATAATGAATGGTATTTATAAAATATTTATCAAATGATAAATTCCGAAACATTATATTGGTTGATTTACGCCATAATGAAGAAATCCATCTATTACTCCGCTTCTTCTTTTCAAAAAATTGAAAATCCTTGTTTTATCTATTTATTCAGTTATAATCTCGAAAATTTATCATACCAGATTGCAAAATTCAAATTTATTATGTATAGAATTAATAAATATCCTTTTAATGATTTTAAGTGCCAGGCAAATCTGCACAAGTCTAACTACGCAGTCTTGATTAATGCCCCAGAAAAGGGCATAAAATACTCACCCGACTTCGATTTTTCAGAAGAATATTACCTATTAAAGGAACTCAATCACACCCAGATACCTATTGCCTACGATTTTGGACAGGGAGAGTTGTTCAGGGATGAAAAATTCTTGATCAAACAAAATTTTATTGTATTGCAACACATCAACGGATACGATCTTGTGGATTATTTTGCAGAAAAGGATGTTGAAGACAACAATACCATTGAGGAAGCTGTCAAATTGTTTATTAGCATTTGCGACCCGCTACAATACCTTCACAGCAAACACTATGTTCATTGTGATTTGAAACCCGGACACTTGATTCTCAACCATAAAACATGGTTAGTACACCTTATCGACTTCGAATTATCCATTAAACGCGGAGGAATTATTAAAGGAATTAGCAAGGAATATGCATCACCGGAACAACTGCAGATGCTAGCCTGTCTCAAAGATTTACCCAGAAAGGTCCATTATGAGGCTATCTCTTCTACCATTCGACTCGATGGCAGGACAGATCTTTACTCTGTCGGTTTAATTCTCTATCAAATATTAACAAAGAAATTATGGCAGGCGGAAAAAGTTCCACCCACTCGAATAAACAACCATATACCCCAGAAATTGGAAGATATCATAAAGGGACTATTAGAGGTAAATGTATCCAGTAGAATTCCATCTGCGGAGGAATTAAAAAAAGCGTTGAGCAGCATCTGATCTCATTTACATTTTTATGTGCTTACAGAAAACCAATGAAATACATTATCCTGTCAGATATACATGGCAATGTGGATGCCTTACTCGCTGTAATTAAAGAAATTGCCGAAAAGGAAAATCCCATTGACAACCTTTTAATAGCCGGCGATATTGTTGGCTATGGCGCATCGCCAAATGAGTGCTGTGAGGTTATCCGCTATTTAATTTATGGCAGAAAGAAATTAGCTTTAGAAAATATCAAGAGGATCATAGCTCAACCATATTTTGATTCCTCACAAAAGGATACCTTGCTGAATGCCGCCCTGTTATTGGAAAAGAAAGGTATAGCCGTTGGTGGAAATCATGATAAAGAGGCATCCGGCGAACCATCCCTTACCAGCGAGATGAACCCCATAGCAAAGACTGCGGTAGACTGGACAAATGGGGTACT
Source organism: Candidatus Wunengus sp. YC64 (assembly GCA_052360825.1). GTDB lineage: Bacteria > Planctomycetota > Brocadiia > Brocadiales > Brocadiaceae > Wunengus. The sequence goes on along the minus strand of DBJWYX010000032.1, from coordinate 3,493 downwards.
CACGAAAGAAAACATAAAATTCTTGCTAAGACTTCCTCTCAGAATAAAATTTAGCAAAGAAGGTTTTGAAATCGTACACAGCAAACCGTCATATCCACAAGGGTATGATTACGTCAAGAATGCAGGAGCGCTAAAGTATACAACTTTATGGTCAAAAGTAACCTTTGGAGGGCATACACATCGGCCGGCGGCTTATATTTATACAAAGGAAACCAGGACCGTAAATGCCACCGTCCTGATTCCAGCAGATAACTACGATATGAGACTTATGCTTATTGAAAAGGGAACAACAAACAAAGTAGAATCTTTTACTATTGATTCAAGAAAGGACTGGAAATATTATGTCAATGTGGGTTCGGTAGGCCAGCCGAGGGATGGGAACCCGCATGCATGTTATGTGGTATTTGATTCCGCAACAAGGCACATCTGTTTTAAAAGAGTTCCGTATAACACGGAAGCGGCATCAAAAAAAATCGCAGAGGCAAGTTTGCCTAACGAATTAGCGCAAAGAATTTTAAAAGGCTCTTAAGTTGAATTCTCTTCAAAAATAAATGTCCCGCTCTTTCCACCTGATTTTTTTACAAGATGGATATCGCTTATCACCATCCCCTTATCCGCGGATTTGCACATATCGTATATCGTGATCGCACAGACAGACGCAGCGGTAATAGCCTCCATTTCCACCCCCGTTTTCCCGGTTACCCGAACCTCTGAAAATATCTCAATTGTATCCACAGAATTATTCGAATAATCAATCTTCACACTCGTTAGATTGAGCGGATGACACATCGGAATAAGGCAGGATGTCTGCTTTGCCGCCATAATGCCAGCAACCCTCGCCACCTCCAGGACGTCCCCCTTCTGTATCTTTTTATCCATGATAAGTTGGAAGGTCTCCGGCTTCATCGTAATCTTTGCGTGGGCAACGGCAACCCTATCCGTAATTTCTTTATTACTGACATCCACCATGCGGGATGCGCCCTGTTTGTCAAAATGAGTTAGCTGTGTCATCTGGCTAATATTCACCTCTTTTCTATAGTATTATCAAGTTTTTTCAATTTCTTTACATCTAACAAATCCTGTTCTCGTCCTGTTGCCATTTTATTTTTAATTAATTGATTTTTCCCTATAAAATACGTAGGAATCTGGGATTTCCCAAAAAACCATTTTTTTCTGTTTTTCCATACATCATCCCACTTTACCCCTGTGATAGATGTTAGAACATCTATTCTTACTGGAGGTCTACCCAATTGAATAATTACTTCTGGACTCATGAGTTCTTTTGTTTCCAGATTTGACGAACTAAATCCAAACTCCCGGAGGGCTTCAACTATCTTTTTTGCATTATTTTCGGATGCTTCTATGAGAATGTCCAAATCCTTAGTAGCTCTTGGCAGTAAGTACGCGCTTAAGGCGTAACCACCAACTATTACGTATCTAACTTTGTGGTGATTTAGCAATTTCAAGAACTCGTCGAAGTCTTTGTGCATTAATATCTACCCCTTTTTGTATCCAATAACATTCTTCCCATAGGGAATAAGCCATTTCAGTTTTTTCAGAAGTCGAAACCGAAGTCCAATATTCCAAGTCTTCTTCTTCCTGTTTTTCTGCATCTTCAAGCCGGTATTTTTTTATTATTTTTTCTATTTTAACCTCATATGCCTTTGGTAGCTTAGCGTTTTTTGCTCTAACATTATTCGTTATACAAATGGAAGGGGGGGGTTTTGACTTATTGACTGATTTCATATCTATCTCCCATCTTATTTCAAGATTACTTTCGTGTTTACGATGCCCATAATTTGTTTACTCCTTTAATAATACATGGTAAAAAGTAGCCGCGCCCCTTAGATCAGGCTTTCTATCTATCCACCCACCTGATGCATAACCACATGTCCTTTACCGGAGTGTACAGAAGGTTTTAGATTCGCCGCACGGACAAATGCATCGGTGAGTATTTCTTCGGTTGGGTTATTTCTCAGAATGGCCTTCAAATCCACTTCTCCACCGGATAATAAGCAGGAACGCAATTTCCCATCGGAGGTTAGACGAAGCCGATTACAGGAGCCGCAAAAGGGTTGGCTTACAGCAGACACAAATCCCAACGTCCCCATGGCTCCTTTGATTTTATAAAGCTTCGCAGCGCCGCTGCCGAGCATTGGAGGAGGCAGCGCTATGAGTCCGTTATTTCTCTCAATAATATCGATAATTTCGGACATAGGAATAAACTTATCCTCAGAGGCGAGGCTTTCCTTGTTCATCGCCATATATTCGATAAAACGCACTTCGAGGTCTCGTTCCAGGGTAAGTCTTGCAAACCCTTCAAATTCATCGTCATTTATCCCCTTCATGGCAACCACATTGATCTTCGTATTTTTAAATCCCAATCTAAGGACTTCTTCGATCCCATCCAGGACGTCTCGTAACTTCCCGCCTCTTGTGACCCTTTCAAATTTTGACTCCTCTAAACTATCGAGGCTTATGTTTAATCTGAACAACCCGGTTTCTTTCAGCAGCTTTGCATAGTTTTTCAGGTAGATACCGTTCGTCGTTATTGCCAGGTCTTCAACACCCGGGATTTTTCCCAGCATACACAACAGGTTTTCGATACCCCTTCGAACAAGGGGCTCTCCTCCTGTCAGGCGAAAGCTCTTAATTCCCAACTTAACGGCGTGACGCACAACGGTTGCAATCTCCTCGTAGGTGAGAATATCTTTATGTTTCCCGAGATCCAGCCCATTCTCCGGTCTGCAATAAATACACCGGAGATTGCAGAGTTCGGTTACTGATATTCTCAACCGGTTTATCCTTCTAAAATATTTATCAACGATCTTCATGGCATGAACTTTTTATGTATTTTCCGTGTTATAACTCGTTTTGGGTATGATTTGGTATTCCTTCATCTTTCGCCACAAGGTTGTGGTAGAAATTCCGAGATTGCTTGCGGCTTGCTTGCGATTCCCCGCGTACTTTCGCAGGGATTCGATAATCGTCTTTCTTTCCTGCTGAGCCAGGGCAGCCCGAATCCCCCCTGTTTCTGACATAATATCCATAATATCTGCCGGTAGTGGGCTCTGTAACGCCAGATCGGCAACGGTAATCTTCTCGCCCCTGACCAGCGTAACCGCCCTCTCGATTACATTTTCCAATTCCCTGACATTTCCCGGCCATGGATAGCTCTGGAGTAACGAGGATGCATCGCCTGATATCTCCGGTGGTTTCTTTCCGAGTTTGTTTGAATATACATTTACAAAATAGTTGGTTAAAACAGGAATGTCTTCCTTTCTTTCCATCAGAGGCGGCAGGTGAATCCTGATAACATTAAGCCGATAAAACAAGTCCTTTCTAAACGTCCCGTTTTTCGTGGCCACATCGAGGTCTTTATTTGTTGCTACGATAATCCGGACATCGAGATTAATCGGTTTATTATCTCCGACCTTCCGTATCTCGCCGTTTTGCAAAAAACGAAGCAGTTTGACCTGGCTCGAAAGCGAAA
>DBJWYX010000031.1:2115-14037 GCA_052360825.1 Candidatus Wunengus sp. YC64 | reverse complement strand
GGCAATCGGCCTGCGGACCCATCATGCACGGTTTTTTAATTTGGCCCTGCGGATCGAGGCAAAAAGACACCTCCTTAAAAACACAATTTCTCGTAACCTCCTTACACTTATCAGACTTCATAAGTTTCAGAACGTGACTGGGTACGCCTATAAAATCACCGTATTTTTCCTCTTTTAGTCTCAGCAGCGTATCTAATATTTCATCACGCAATTCCCAACCAGGCCAAAGATCGTCGTTTTTCAACCCTCTTATAGGTGTATAGATTTGGAATAAGCAACCCCGAACGCCAATGTCTTTCCATTCTTCAATAAAATATTCGATGTCCTGGTAATTCATCTTATTGATTACCATAGACACAAGAATTTTTAGTTCAGGCCTGTTTGCATGTTTTTTTATTTTTTCGTGACAGCCCTTCCCCCGAATGGCATCGTGCATCTCCTTCTTGCCGTCCACTGATATATAGAAATTAACATCAGGCCAATGAGGAAGTTCAATAGTACCGTTGGTAGCAACCAGGTTCGACTTGAAATATTTCATGCCTCGCTCTATCAATTCTTTTCTCAGCAGAGGTTCGCCGCCGATCCAGGAGCATTGATAAAACGGGAAATCCGTCTCTTTTAAACTCTCGAGTTTTTCTATCCATTCGTCATCGCTGAGTTCAGGACTTTCTTCATAATCATGCGCATAAAAGTAACAATGCTTACAGCGTAAATTGCAACGGTTCGTAATATCAATCGCTCCGATTGCGCCTTTAGGTTTGCCGAAGAGATCGAATCTGGTCAAATCGTACAGCTTAAAAAAAAACTTCGTCCTGTCCTTTCCTATCTTGTGGCAGGAATAATCAAAGAGCTTGTCTCTAAACGTCCGTTTCGGACCGAATTGTTTGTTTTCTAACGTGTTAATCATTTTACATCAGAAAAATCGATAGTATATGTTTTCTGGTCTTTTCCAGTCTTAACGACAATTGTTGTGTTTGCATCAGGATTTACCCTTCCGTAGTTAAAGACGCCGACGACACCTTGCCTGTTGTCCTTGTATTTCATGCCAAACTCGGTTTTTTGCGGCAGGATGTTGTTCGTTCCCTGTTTTAGTATGATTTGGACGTCTTCCGGCGTTTTAACCTTTTCATCAGAAACACTTACCACGACATTGAAAGTAGTGGATTCCTCTATATCTTTGATATCTTCGGGTGTAAGAGTTTTATCTTTTATAGCCATCATCGCGGAGACAACGGCAATTCTGATATATTTACTCATAATCAGCCCACCATCACCCCCGGGATATTCACCAAAGCAGGCCGATTTTACAATAGTGCTTTCAAAAACGTCTTTTCCTTTATATTTAGCGCCGTACTCATTTGCCTCTTTAATCTGTTCCTGTGTCAGCCGAACCTCAAACGCTTCCGACAGCATAGGTATTCCCAATATGGCAACACAAGCGATACCGAAACACCATAGAATGCACTTCATAAAACTACCTCCGGAAATGATACTTATATCCTACAAAATTATAGCTTAGGCTATTACACATCACACAATTTAAGTTCTCTACCCGTTATCATACTGATTTTTTTCCCGAGATTTTTCATTTCCTTAAACCCACCGCGGCTTGAGGATTCGCCCACCTCATCCACCAATATCCTTTTCCCGTCAGTTAAGTGCAACAACACTGAGTATCTGATATAGTTATTCGGTATAGAATTTCGTACATCTCGTACAACTTCCACATTTTTTAATCTGGAAAATGGAAAACTGTCCTCGTTATCAAAAAAAAGCGTCCTTCTAACCCTTGTTATTACCTGTTCCAGCTTCCCGTCAACAATAATCGTCTTGAAAAAGGAACTCAATACAAGCTTATTTGTAACTTTCTTTTTCAATTCCATCGATTTCATACCTCCTTTTTCAATAACCCTATATACAATTAAATAGATTATTTAAAATTGTCTGACTAAATTGCAGGAAATATATCATATACGATTTCTATAGTCAAAATTATTATTCTGTAATTTTCTCCCATCTATCTACATTAAAAGACCTTAATAAACTGCTACAGCGTGAAGTTAAGATAATATACTGAAAGTGAAAAATCAACTTAAATGTCCCTGAACATTAAAATAGGTACAAAAAATAAGCTCCCCATTCAGCAATTAGGATGGGGAGCTTATCGTTAGAACAAAACAACCAATCAGGATATCGTGGTGAAATACATTGACGATTAGGTTTTATATTCTATCTTGGCCTTTTCCAGGAGTTGTTTTATTAATACTTGAGCTTTTTCTTCCATCAGGTTCTGTTTAATAGCCTGTTTCACGTCATCAAATTTAACATCGTTACCCTTTTTTATTTCCGTGACTTTGATAATGTGGTACCCGAACGGTGTCTTCACAGGCTCACTCACCTGACCTACCTTCAGCGCAAATGCGGCTGCAGCAAAAGGCTCAACCATCTGTCCCTTTCTCTTAAAAAAGCTCAGGTCTCCTCCCTTGTCTTTCGAAGGACAATCAGAATACTGCTTTGCAACTTCGGCAAAATCCTTTCCGGAATCAACTTCAGCTTTTATCTTTTTGATCTTTTCCAATGCCTGTGCAAGTTCAGCATCGGTTTTCATTTCACGGGTATCAACCAGAACATGACTGGCCCTTCTCTCCGAACCATCATAAGCAGCCTTATTCTCGTCAAAATATGCCTTTATTTTCTTGTCATCAATATCCTTTCCAAGGTGCTTTTCCAGGGAGAGAGAAATAACGATGTCATTTTTCAAATTATCTACGCTGCTTCCGTGGGACTCTAATACCTGTTCCAATGTTTGGCCTTCCAAACCCGGATTTGATTTTATGTCTTCCCGAACCTTATTCAATTCCTTCTCTATTTCAGCCTGACTTACTTCGATTTTGCTATCTCTAATAAATTGCATAATGAGTTTTTGTGTAATCAAGCCATCGACTATTTGCTTTGTAACGGCTGAAATTTGCTCCTCGGGTACCTGTTTGCCAAACCTGCTAAGCATTTGATTCACATCCTGCTGGCTAATATTTTCGCCATTCACAGTTGCTACAACCTTCTTTGAATCGTCCTCCTGTTTAGCCGGTGCAGCTTCTTCTTTCTTCGGTACAGCAGCTTCTTTTTTGGATGCCGCTTTAGCAGCTTTTTTTGCCGGTTCAGAAGACTTTTTTGCGTCTTTTTCAGCGGCAAATCCATCCAGATAAATGCACAATATTCCAGCTAATACAATCCCTATCGGCTTAACAACCTTTCCGATCATTGGTTTCTCCTACTATTAATAAAGTTAATTAAATTAATGTAATCGTGAAATTGTAATATATTTAATCCACCATTGTCAAACTACTTTTTATTTTGAATAAGTGCCTTAAAAATATGAAATGGCTTATCAGTCTTCATACCGAGTTTTTGTAATATCCTTTAGATTTTCCATTCCGATGGATTTTGCAATAATTAAACCACCGATAATTGTCCATACATAATTAGTCAAAAACTTCCATATAACAAGAAATATACCCAGAACATGGGAAGGCACTAATGGAGCAAAAAGGGCATATCCTACGCCTTCCGATATGCCACTGCCTCCCGGTGTAGGTACATAGTAAAGCATAAAATTCAAAACCCCCTGAACCGTAAATGTACTCAGTATTCCCACATCACAACCTAAACCTTTCAATATCATGGGCGCCACCAAAAATTGCGAGGCAATCATCAAGGCAGTATAAAATACGACTAAAATCAAGCGCCATCGCTCACCCTGAAGGAACTCCTTGAGACTGGATTTAAACTCATTAACTACATGCAACAGGCTATGTTTTAATCTGGAAGACTTTCCCTTAAAAAAAGCAAATTTCCCGAAATAATTAAATAGCAAATCCAGACCTTTCCTTGCTGAGTGTGGGGCAAAATAAAGATATGCAAAGAACATTACCGTCACTGCCAAAAAGATAGCCACATAATCGAACACCATCTTTAAACCGACACTCGATAATAATTCACGATGGAAATAAATAATGATCGGCCCGCCAATAGCAAAAAACATCATGGTAATCATTGTCCGCAAGAACACAATTGCGCTTGCTTTTCCGAAAGTTATACCTTTCTGGTTCAACAGGTAAAATAGGATCGGTTCACCACCCGCGGAAGAAGGCGTAATGTTTGAAAGAAATGTATACGATAATATTGCCTTTGTACCGTACATAAAAGGGAGGTGTACGCCAACGGCCTTCGTCAACACTTTTAGACGCAAGACGTCAAAACACCAGGATAGGCAAATCAATATCAGCGAAAAGAGGAGGAATCGGGCATTAATCGATCTGAGTGCATGGAGTGTCTTCATATTCGTTGTGAATATGATTAAAAGGCAAATAGCAAGGACCGTAACTCCACAAAAGATTTCCAGTCCTTTTTTTATCGTCATACGCTTAAAGGTATCAAATGTTGGTATTCTTTGTTTAAGAAGATTTTTTCATGTATATCATCATATCCATAAATCCCCGCCTGACCATCATCACTGCTATGGCTGCCAGCAAGAGGGATGCGACCTTGGCAAATGCCTTGGAACCTCCGTCACCCATCAACCGATATATGAAATTGGACTTCAGAAACACGACCCATACGATGATGAGATTTACCACCAGTGAAGTTACCGTAGGTATGTAGCCATAGGTATCCACCGTTACAATGATTGAGGTCAAAACAGCAGGACCGACAACAAGTGGAATGCCCAAAGGAACGACTCCCATCGTTGGAGTTGTCGTCCTCTTTCCTTTCTCTGAGAACAGCAAATCGTTAATGGCAAATACCAGCAGAAAAAGTCCCCCAGCCATTTTAAAATCATATATCTCAATCCCCAGCACAGAAAAAACAAACTTTCCCAAGGCAAGGAAGCCAACACTAACGGAGAGCGCCGTGATGACAGACTGATTTATAATTTTCGTTTTCTGCGGTTTTTCTATCCCATCCACCAATGACATAAAAATGGGCAAGATTCCTACTACGTCAATTGCTATAAAAAGTGGGATAAAGGCGAGGAGAAAATTATGCCAATGTTCAATGTGTAAGAGTTGTAGTTCTTTCATAATTCAGAATTATAGCGGTTCATTAATCTTGTGTTTGTTTAATTTATTATAAAGACTGGCGCGCGAAATTTGAAGTATTTTAGCGGCTTTTTCCTTGTCATCGCCCGTTAATTCCAGCGTATTAATAATTATTTGCCGCTCAACATGATCTATTAACTCTTGCAGTGGTTTACCGGACAAACCCTGCGGGAAACCCGTTTTTTCCTGATACAAAGGAATATCCTCAGATTCAATCACCTTCCCCTTACAAAGGATTACCGCACGTTCGATGACGTTCTCCAATTCCCGAATATTCCCCTGCCAGGTATACGACATGAGCTTGTTTAACGCCTCACGAGAAATCCCTTCGACAGTTTTCCTGTTCTTCTTGTTGTGAATGGAAAGGAAATGAGATGCAAGCATCGGAATATCGTCCGTACGCTCTCTTAACGGCGGCAGAAAAATACGAATGACATTAAGCCTATAAAAAAGGTCTCTCCGGAATTGACCCTTTTCAACATATCCCTCAAGGTCTGCATTGGTTGCTGCAATGATACGCACGTCTACTTTTATAGGTTTGTCGCCCCCCACGGCCTCAAATTCACTGTCTTGCAGAACTCGAAGCAATTTTGCCTGAACCGAAAGAGAAATATTGCCAATTTCATCTAAGAATATCGTACCATGATCAGCAGTTCTGAAACGACCGATTCTATCTTTTATAGCGCCGGTAAAAGCCCCCTTTTCATGGCCAAAAAGTTCGCTTTCCAGCAATGTCTCTGTCAATGCTGCACAGTCTACCTTGACGAAGGGATAGTTCTTACGCGCACTGTTATAATGTATAGCCCTTGCTACCAGTTCCTTGCCTGTACCGGTTTCTCCCTGAATCAAAATGTTGGCTTCGGTATTCGATACGTTGGATATAATCTCAAATATCTTTTTAATCTTTACACTCTCACCGATAATATTACCAAAGGTATACTTTTCACCAAGTTCTGAACGTAGCCGGTCTACCTCTCCTTCGAGGCGTTGCATCTGCAATATCTTTTCGATAACAACAACAAGCTCATCGCGTTTAAATGGCTTGGTGATGTAGTCAGATGCGCCAAGCTTCATAGCTTCAACGGCATTTGTTACCGTACCATAACTGGTCATTACTACTACATCCATCTGTGGGTTTTGCTGTTTGATCTTTTTCAAAACCTCTATACCGTCTATATCAGGCATAACCAGGTCGGTAAGCACAATCGAGTACACTCCATCCATGAATACCTTTTCAATTGCCTCTTTACCGCTGGTAACAACGTCAGATACATACCCCTTACTTTTCAGGAGTTCCTTACACATCTCCCCCATAGCCAAATCATCGTCCACAACTAATATCTTCTTCACAACTCATACCCTTCAAAAAAACGCCTTTATATCGGCAACGACACAACGAATCTCGTACCGTTCCCTAATCGACTTTCTAACGTTATTTTACCATTATGGGCTGAAATAATATTATTACAAATTGATAACCCCAGTCCCGTTCCCCTGCCAGGTTCTTTGGTTGTAAAAAAGGGGTCAAAGACACGCTTTAAATCTTCACCCGATATGCCGATTCCGTTATCGTCAAAAACAATCTCAACAGACTTCGCTTCCTTATTTAGTCTGGTTTCAATAAACATATCCCCTCCCTGAGGCAGGGCATCTACCGCATTATTGACAAGATTCAAAATTACCTGTTGAATCTGATTCCCATCCACTAACAAGGGAGGCACATCTTCATCGAAGGTTTTATGTAAATTTATTTTGTGAATTTTTAGACGATGCTCAACCAATAACAACGTATTATTAATCAGATGATGAATATTACATATTTTCTTTTCACACGTGGATTTTCTTGAAAAATCCAATAGGTTCCGTATCGTCTTTTGACATTTTATTATCTGTTCGGAAATAATTTTAATACGACTTAATAACTTTTCATCACGAATATCTTCTTCCAACAATTCACAATAGCCAGAAATCGTTGTAAGGGGCGTATCTAACTCGTGAGCAAGACTAGATGCAAGGAGACCAATGGAAGCCATTTTCTCTGCCTGCAGGAGTTTATTCTGCATAGATTTGAGTTCTTCATAAGCATGTCTAATCTCACGCACCCGCTTGCCCAATTCCAGTCGTTGTTGTTCCCGATCCTCTTCCAGCAACTTCCTTTCTGTAATGTCTCTAAAAATTTCTACGGCATATTCTACTTTCCCCTCTTTATCGACAATAGGAAAAGAAAATCTTTCCAGGTAAAACTTCTTTCCATCGAGCCCCGCTTCCCATGTAATTGCTTGTTGTGCCTTACCCGTCTCAAAGACCTTGCCTGTCACACAACTCTCGCAGGGAGAGCTTTCTTTCCATAACTCTGAGTAACATTTGCTTCCCACCAACAATTGCCGTTTTTTCCCTGTCCTCCGACTGGCAGCCTCATTCATAAATATAATTTTATAGTCCTTATCCACAATGTTAACACAATCTTGAATGCCGTCCAGGGCTGTCTGTAAAAATCTTTCTGATACCTCCATTTCACCTCCGTAAAAAAAATATCACATTTTATTTTTTCCCATGCGTCAGAAAGTATTTGAAAAATTAATATAGCATAAGTCTTAATATCATCGCAATATATAAATTATTACCGGTAATTTTTTACTTGCTAATAATTTATCGATTATGTAAGATTTTGTTAACACTTTTATGTTCCTCCATAATGCAAATCGCCTTTCTACAAATCTGAAAAGAGACGTCATGCACTAAGAAAGCATTACACGCATTTTATGATCTCATTTAGCCAAATTTTGTAATTAAATTAATTTTTCATGTGCCAGTTTAAGCCATATTCCGGTTAGTCATTATGATAAAAAACAGCCTTTGGAAACGCATGGTCTTTGGTTATGTTATCATTGCATTGTTCATGCTTACCATGAGTTTTTATTTAATCTTCCGTCTCAACCATCTCAACAAGGTCACTGATTCTATTATGAAAACCGATATTCCTTCTGTTGAAAATGGAGAAAAACTGGTAGACAGCCTTCTTGAGCAAGTTCGAAACGAAAAAAAATACCTCATTACAAATGACGATGCCTTTTTGGATCTCTTCGACAAGAAGAAAAGAGAATTCCTTGACCGGCTCAAATACATGGAAGAATCTACGAACGATCGGGAGAAGAAGCTATTTATAAATCAGATAAAAGAATTGCACAATAAATATCTTTCTATGGTTTCTAAAGAAATCGTACTGGTTGGTAGCGAGGAGATAATCCCCCCTGACAGCCGTTATGAAGAGGAAATGAAAAAAACACTTGACCAGCTTACCGAATCTATAAATAAGTTAACCCTTGCCTTACAGACAGGATTAATTAGAAAAATAGAACTATTTCAAAAAATTGGATACAAATCTGCAAAAGTATCCCTTATCATTATCTTGTTTGCTGTCCTGTTTGGGGTAATATTCGCTTATTTCTTCACCCGCAGCGTATGCTCTCCCATAAAAATTCTAAAAGATGCTACTGACCGTATTGCAGATGGAGATTTAGATTATCGGATTGAAGTTACCGCCAATGATGAAATAGGTACGCTGGGAACGGCGTTTAATCAAATGTGCAATAAACTCAAAGAAATGGATCAGATGAAATCGGAGTTTGTTTCTAACATTTCTCATAACCTGAAAACACCTTTAACGGCTATCCGAGAGGCTAATGATCTCCTGTTGGAAAAAATAGCCGGTCCTATAACAGAACCACAAATAAAACTCCTTACGATTATAAAGGAAGAGGCACACCAGCTTACGATGATGATCAATGACCTGTTAGACATCTCGCGAGTAGAGGCAGGATTGATGAGATACAACTTCCAATCCTCCGACATTCATGATGTCATTCGAAAGAGTATGGATGAGATACGCTTTCTTGCGGAGAATAAAAATATCCATATTCAATGTGGAAATGGTGATTCTGTGCCAAAAATTTTATTAGACCGCGATAAAATTGCTCAGGTAATGGATAACCTCTTAAGCAATGCCATTAAATTCACCCTACCGGGAGGCACCATCCTGATAAAAGCGAACGTGGTCGAATCCCACGACATCACCCAGTTCTTTAGAGAACAAAGCCGTCTGAATAATGTGCATTCTTTCGTTAAAGTCAGCATATCAGATACGGGGATTGGAATACCGGCTGAATGTCATAAAAAGATATTTGACAAATTTCAACAGGTAAATAACAAAGGAAAAGGCGGCATTAAAGGAACGGGATTGGGACTTTCCATTGCAAGGCATATTGTACTTGACCATGGGGGTGATATTTGGGTAGAAAGTAATATGGGAAAGGGAAGTACATTCTATTTCACCCTTCCCTGTAGTTATGATTATGCTTTGAGTATATAAACGATTTTTAATGATTACATTGAGCATCAGGACAATACCAGATAAAGGATAAAAAAGTGCATATTACAAACATTAAGAAATACTATTTCTCTTTATTCTTTTTCCCTGTGTTTTTTCTCAGCACCGGTTGTGTCTGTACGGCACATATAAGAGATTTAACTGCAAAAAACGAAGAAACCAAAACTATCAAACTCGATCTTCAACATAAGGAAAAAATGATCACCGACCTCTTGGACCGTCTTTCTATGAAAGACCAGGAAATCGGGAAACTCACGGATGAAGTTCATGCTGCCCAGGAGACTATCGAAGAACTAAAAAGCGATATAGAAAAACTCCGCGAAGTCGACGTACAGATGGAAGAAAAGAAGACAGAAGTTGATAACCGTATTGAAGAAACGACCACAACAAGTTCTCCGGAAGCAACACCACAAACTGATTCAAAAAGTACAGAAGAGCAAAAAACGGAATAATTTTAATACATCCCAAGCTATGCCAGGCGAAAAAATATTAGTCATAGATGACGACGCAAATATCCTGGAAGTGCTCCAGATGCGTTTGAAAGCATGGAACTATCACGTCACAATTGCCCGGAATGGCAATGAGGCAAAAACTGCATTATCTACGATTTCTTTCAATCTCGCCATTATTGATTTACGACTGTCCGAAGAAAACGGCATTAAATTAATGGAAGAAATTATAAGTAATTATCCGAATCTCCCTGTTATTATCTTAACGGCACATGGAAGCATTGAAAGCGCTGTTGAAGCCATGAGAAGAGGGGCGTACAGTTATATCACCAAGCCATTTAATAACGAAGACTTATCACTTCACATAAAAAATGCCTTAGAAAAACAATTACTCACCAGAGAAATCGAACATCTCAGGAGCCAGCTTGACGAACAGAACAACTTTAAGCACATCATCGGTAATAACAAACGGATGCAAGAAATCCTTGAACGGGTTTCTAAAATCGCAAAAACCGACTGTACCGTTTCTATTTACGGTGAGAGTGGAACAGGCAAGGAACTCATTGCCAAAGCCATTCATTACAACAGCAACCGTTCAAAAAACCCTTTTGTTGCCACAAATTGTGGCGCCATACCGGAAGGATTATTGGAAAACGAACTCTTTGGACATGTCCGGGGAGCATACACAGATGCCCATGAGTCAAAAGAAGGGCTCTTCTCACAAGCAAACGAAGGCACTATCTTTCTGGATGAAATCGGGAATACATCACCTGCCTTGCAGATCAAACTTTTGAGGGTGTTACAAGAAAGAGAAATTAAACCAATTGGCGGTACAAAGAGCGTCAAGGTCGATGTGCGGGTCATCGTCGCCTCCAATACGGATCTACAAAAGGCAGTAAACGAAGGAAAATTTCGTGAAGATTTATTTTACAGAATCCATGTCGTGCCTATTTATATTCCTCCATTACGTGAAAGAAAGGATGATATCCCTCTATTAGCTAATTTCTTTATGACGGGATTTTGTAAAGTACTCAAAAAAGATATCAACGGATTTACACCTGCAGCCATACAGAGGATGATCGTTTATGACTGGCCTGGCAATGTACGTGAACTGCAGAACAAGGTGGAACATGCAGTTATTATGACCAATAAAAATGCCATCACGCCAGAAGACGTCTTTACCGAAACAAACACCCTCAAAAATACCTTTAACTCATACAAAGATGCCAAAGAAAGATTTGAATGGGAATACCTTGAAAATCTTTTGCAAATGAGCAAAGGGAACATCATAAATGCTGCAAAAATAGCAAAATGTTCCAGAGACCAAATCTATAAGCTTATAAAAAAGCATAATGCAAACCTTGAAAATTACAAAAATGGGCTTTCTTTAATAAATCCGATCAAATCCGCGTATAATTAATCGAATGAAGAAGCAGTTTGTTTGTATATATTATTATACTGTTGTATATTATAGTATACATACCTACAATCAATAATTCTTTGCAATACACCCACTTAGATGCGCATTATTAATATTGTATAATATTTTATACTTATTGTTGCCGGGGTGGTTGAAAAAACTAAGCACATTATAATTAATTACAAAAAACTTTTATCACAAGAGACGTTTTTACAAACATTTATAAATACATTTTCATCTTTGTTCTAAATTTCACAATAAGAATCTTTTGGCAAGCATATTGCTCACCTTCCTCTTATAGGCCAAATAGCAATGCTGAGAGTGTTCTCAGGTGTGTGGCTTAAATTTCCTAAAAATTCGAGGAGGAAAAGGAAATGTTAAAAAAGTTTGGTATTGGTCTCGCTTTTATTGGCGCATTGATGTTTGCTGGTGTAAGTAATGTATTTGTAAGCTCAGTCAGCGCAGAAGAGAAGAAGGAAGAAAAGAAGGAAGAAAAGAAAGAAGAAAAGAAAGAAGAAAAGAAGGGTCACTAAAATTAATCAAAGGGTACTTACTATAAGCAACCCT
>DBJWYX010000031.1:0-2015 GCA_052360825.1 Candidatus Wunengus sp. YC64 | reverse complement strand
GAAGAAAAGAAGGGTCACTAAAATTAATCAAAGGGTACTTACTATAAGCAACCCTTTACATGGTAAAAACAAAAAAGGCAACTCGTATAAGTTGCCTTTTTTGTTTTATAAAGGCTGCAAAAAATCAGTCATTACCCATTGCGACACTTTCTATTATTTTATTATAACGATCCCCATAACCACAAACCTCTATAGTTCTTTCGTTTTCAGAAACAGCTATTAAAGTTATTCTTAAATATTCTTCGGGTAGACATTCTGGAACTTTGTCTGCCCATTCAATTATTGACACACCATCCCCGTAGATCATCTCATCACTCCCGATGTCCAGCATTTCCTGTGTACTTTCGAGTCGATATGCATCGAAGTGATAAACCGGCAAGCGTCCTTCATATCTGTGTACCAATGCAAATGTAGGACTTTTCACCGCACGCCTGTCTGTAACACCCAGTCCCTGGACAATACCTCTTACCATGGTTGTCTTCCCGGCGCCCAATTCACCTAGTAATGCAATGACATGTCCCGGCGCTAATAATTTGCCCAGTCTTTCCCCAAAGTTTATCGTTTTACCCGCACTCACACTTTTAAAAGTTATCTTATTTTCTTTCACGATTAACGACTGTCTTTTACCTTATGATTTAAGATGCTCATATCCACGCGGTTTTATACGACGTGTCTTACCATCCGAAAACTTCATCTGAATACCACGACCACGAGTGATTTCTCCAACGCAATTGATCGTCCCCCTGTCAAATAAATGCGATACCATAGCCTTCTTCGCCTGGCCTTTCGACAAAGTAAACAACAATTCATAATCCTCCCCATCAGATAATGCGTGGTAAAGCGGTGTATTCTCGCCTTTCTCTGCCATTTTTACCGCCGCTTCTGATACAGGAATCTGATCTTCGTACAGGATGGCGCCCACCCTGCTTTCTTCCAGGATGTGATTTAAATCCGCAGTCAATCCATCGCTGATATCGATCATGGCATGAATCGTAAAGTTTTTGTTCAAAATAAGTCCTTCTTTTAATCGCGGCTCAAAACGAAGATGCTTCCCAAGAAGCGAGCCACCCAGCGTTCCGGTTACCAGAATCATATCTCCTACCTTTGCACCCGAACGCAGGACGGGTTTTAATCCGTCATCCCTCCCCAGCATGGTCACATTAATACACAAAGGACAGTGCCCGCTAATAATATCGCCACCCACAATCCCAATGTTATATTTATCTGCAACATCCCATATCCCTTTATATAGTTCCCTTGCAAATCCTTCGGTAGTATGGTTAGGAAAACAGATAGAAACCACTGCAACCGTAGCCTGGCATCCCATAGCTGCCACATCGCTGATACTGCAGGCAATTGCCTTCCTGCCAACATCCCGAACGGCACACCTTTTAAGGTCAAAATGTGTGCCATCCACAAGCATATCGGTCGTAATGAGGCAGAGTCTGTCAGAAGAAACTTTTATTACCGCACAATCGTCTCCAATGCCCAGGATAACGTCTTTACGCCTTTTCTGCCTTTCCCGAATCCATTGTATGAATGAGAATTCACCCATTGTAAAACCTTTATTACTATTTAGTCCGAAAATATTCTGTAGTGTAAAATATTATCCTTATCTCAGGCTAATCCTGTATAAATATAATAACATCTTTAACTTACTTGACTCAACATTTTAAATTTATTAGTATGTACCTTTTTATTATGGACGCAGATGAACACAGACTTCGTCGTGATGGTTCGACAGACTCACCATGAATGGCACTGCATCCTGAGCCTTCGGCGTGAGCTCAGTCGAACGCTTGACGAAGGATCAGCCGAACGATTATAAGGATTACAAAATTTATCATAATGCAAAACCAATCCAGTACAACCGTAGTTAACAACAATACTTCTAAGGCACATGCACTAAAGTTCATCGTATTACTTGGCATTGTGAGTCTCTTTGCCGATATAACATATCAAGGCGCACGCAGCATAAACGGTCAGTATCTGGCTTTACTTGGGGCAAGCGCAAC
>DBJWYX010000030.1:0-14365 GCA_052360825.1 Candidatus Wunengus sp. YC64 | reverse complement strand
CACCGAATGGCAATTATGGCGATGGAAATGAGCATGAAAAGGGGAAAGAGAAAGGATAATGTAAATGGTGTTTTAAGGTAGAGAACATGGTAGTCTGCATTCAGGTTGAAGGGCAGGAAAATACTGGTAATGTATCTGCCCAAAACCTTTGTCATCGTGAGCATGTTGACAAAAATACTGCCCTCCGGATAGACGATTTTTTCACTAGGATTGTGCAGGATAAAGAATCTAAGAATGAGATATACGATGCTTATCCCTATGTATCCCAGAAAAAAGGGCGCACGCACTATTTTTTGGGCTGTTTTCCTGGGAGTAAAATATTTTCTGGAAATAAGTAGTTCGTAAATAAAAATCAGGGCAGGTAGTACAATGGCAGATTCTTTCGAAAGTAAGGCAAAAAAATAGGTAGCCATCGCACCTGCGGAGAGAGAAATAGTACTTTTTCGATGAAATGCGGATAATGGGAATTCCCCCAAATCCCTATTTTTGAAAGAGGGACTAAAGGGGATTTGAGCAACTACCCTCTCCTTATAGAGCAGAAAGAGCAAAAACGAGGCAACCAGGAAAGCCGTTGCAATCAGGTCTTCTCTGTAACTGATCATATTAACGACTTCACTTACAATAGGGTGTACGGCAAAAAGCATGCAGGTCAGCAAAGCGAGGCCGATATCTGAAATTTGGTTGCGGCTTTCTTGTGTTTTGTTGTATTGGCGAAGCAATAAGAGCACGAGAAAATACACGAGCACGATGTTTATGGTATGCAATACCACATTTACCAGGTGGTATCCCATGGGATTCATATGCCAGATGGAATAATCAATAAAGTAGGAAAGTGTCACAATGGGGCGGTACGTAAGTTCCCCCGAAAGCTTGAAATAGTCGTGTGTGAATAAAGTAAGAAAATTTCCCCAATCCTTCACAAGCTTGTTTTCTACAAGGGTAGATGTATCGTCGTAAACGAACTGATTTGGTAAACAATTCAGGTACGTAATGACAGAGAGGGCAACGATGACAATGATTGGAATGATGTGTAAGTAGAGTTTTTTCCGAGATGTTTTAGTCATGGATTTCCGTTCATTATAATTGACTTCCCTTACGTTTACAGATAAGTTAGGCTGCCTATGGCAGCGACTTTTAATCTCCCCTCTAGAAAGAGGGGCTGGGGGTGTGTTTCGGGATACAGACGCACAGCAGTGCGTCTCTACACACCCCTTTATCCCCTCTTTTTAGAGGGGAATCAAAAGGATTGAAATCCTGTACCATTAAATTATAGCGCTTGTGGCGGCATATTATATAATAACCCCTAAATTCTGCAAACGATTTTCGCGCAGCAAAGACCGTTTGCAGAAGTTAGGTATGAATAGAAACAGAGAAAATAAAAAATATTCCTTGAAAGCCTTAAAATTCCAAGTAGAATGATGCTACCCGTAACGATATAAACATATGCAAAGACAAGTCATAAAAAATTGGAAATCGTAGCGTTGTACCTATGGCTTGCCAAGGGAATTTGAATTCCGATGTCTTGTAACATTTGATTTTTCTCGTAAGCAAAACACCCTATGAGTAAAAGGTGGATATTTTCCCCTCCCAATAAGTCACTGCAGTCAGAGATTGCAAGTAAACTCAAAATATCACACCTCTTAGCGCAAGTCCTTATCAACCGAGGTATAATTGATATCACTTCTGCCAAAAATTTTCTCCAACCTCAGATTGCCGCACTGGGAGACCCTTCCCTTCTGCCCGATATTGAAAAGGCATCTATCCGGATTAACGAGGCCGTACGCAGGGGAGAAAAAATCGTCATTTACGGCGACTATGACGTTGACGGCCTGTCAGCGACAGCGCTCATGTACCGGTGCTTGAAATTGTTAGGGGCACAGGTCAGTTACTATATACCGGAAAGGCTGGAGGAGGGATACGGTCTCAATACAGATGCCATTAAGAAACTGAAGGAAGGCGGGGCAGACGTTATTTTGACGGTTGACTGCGGTATCAACGCCTGCCGGGAGGCGGATGTCGCACGCTCGTTTGGCATTGATTTGATTATTACCGACCATCATCAACCCGGCCAGGAAATACCGAATGCCTTTGCGGTAGTCAATCCGAAATTGAAAACATCCCAATGCGCCTTTAAGCATTTTTCAGGTGTTGGTATTGCCTTTAAGCTGGCATGGGCCATTGGGCAGCACTTCTCTCCTCAAAGGAAGGTATCCGCGGAATTCAAGGATTTCTTGTTAAGTGCCGTGGGACTGGTTGCTCTTGGCACGATTGCCGACGTGGTGCCGCTCCTGGGTGAAAATCGTATCCTTACAAAATATGGACTCAGCGCGCTGCAATACACGGAAATTCCTGGATTGCGGGCGCTTCTTGATATCGCAGACCTTTCCAATACAAATCTCGATGCCTTTCATGTGGGATACCGTCTCGGCCCCCGGTTAAACGCACCCGGACGCGTGGGTAATGCGGGTATCGTAGTTGAGATGTTGACTACGACATGCAGCGAGAGGGCTTTGGAAATTGCGAACTTTCTGGACAGTGAGAATAAAAGGAGACAGGACATTCAGGTCGATATCATGGTATCAGCCAGAAAAAAGGTCATGAATGAAATTAACCTTGATGAAACCACTGCCATCGTATTGGCAGACCAGGCGTGGCATCCGGGAATTATCGGGATTATTGCCTCAAAAATTGTGGAGGAATTTAACCGTCCTACGGTGATGATTGCCATAGCAGAGGATATCGGCCACGGTTCTGCACGCTCTATTCCTTCATTTCATATACTGGAAGCCCTGGAATATTGTAAAAGCAAGTTGCTTTCTGTGGGAGGTCACGCACAGGCTGCGGGGTTAAAGATACACCCGGATAATATTGACGAATTCCGCCTGATGCTCAACAGTACAACCGCTCAAAGGCTCAGCAAAACAGACCTCGTGCCCATCCTGAATATTGATGCGGAAGTCACGCTTTCCATGTTATCGAAGGCGTTAGTAGCAGAGCTTGCGCGGCTCTCCCCTTATGGTGAAGGAAATCCCCTTCCCCTGTTTGCCGCCATGAATGTAAAGGTGGTTGGCCAACCGCGACGTATCGGTTCGAAGGGACAGCATCTGAGTTTTTATGTTAAACAGGGGGATGTTGCCATCAGAGCAGTCGCTTTTGGGAGGGGAGAACAATTTGAAAGGCTGAAACAAAATGGAAAAACGTGCTCCCTTGCCTTTGCGGTGAAAATAAACAACTGGATGGACGGCGAGAACCTGGAACTGGAGGTTAAGGACATAAAATTTGAGTAATAGTTCACCGCAAGGGTCGCGGAGAACGCTGATCTGAACTGTTACAAATTTGATAAAATGCTTATTGAGTTCCTTCAGCAGACACAACAAATAGAGACATTTTGAGCAGTATTAGTACAATATATTTTTGTTTGCTGAGCTAACTCAATAACCATTTTTGATAATGAACACTATCGATATCCCAGGGGAATGGGAGCAAATTGCTGACCGGATAAAGCAGAACGCAAAAACCTGTATTGTTACGTGTATCGTTATCGGCAAGATCGATAACGGCAAGAGCACCTTTTGTAAGTATCTGACCCACACATGGACGGCTTCCGGGATGCAGGTTGGGTATGTCGACAGTGACGTAGGGCAATCCACCATAGGCCCGCCAACCACGGTGGGTCTGAAGATCTTCAACACCCCTCCGAATCAACATGATTATTCAAATCTCTTTGAGTTGCATTTCGTGGGAAACACCGCACCGGAGGGTTTTCTGCTGCAAACCCTCCATGCGGTAAAAAAGATGGTAGATAAATCCCATCAACAAGACTCGCAAATAACCCTTGTAGACACGACAGGTTTTATTGACGGCCCTGTTGCCCGTATCTTTAAACTGCACAAGATAGAAATGCTCCGCCCCCAATGGATTGTTGCACTACAAGCAGAAAATGAAATGGAACACCTCTTGAGAGGATACGAAAAAATGGGCTGGCGTGTCATAAGACTGGCTTGCTCGAAGCAGGTATCAACCCGTTCGCAGGCTGAAAGGCAGAGATACAGGAACGAACGGTATAAAGCGTATTTCAAATCGGCAAAGGTAATAGATTGCCCCATCCACACGGTGGTATTTCCCTCTTGCATTTTAGGTACCGGTCAAAAGATACATCCGCTGGAATTACCAAAGGAAACCTATAAGTCTGATACGAAATATCTGTACATAGAAAAATGCGGGTCTGAACTCCTGATAGTAGTTGACCGGTTGGTTGAATCGGCGTCTTTTTACAAATTAAAAGAGTACTTTAGTGTTGCCTCGATTGCGTGTATGGAGAAAGTCGAATTAAAAGACCTCATTGTTGGCCTGAACGACAAGGACGGCAATACCCTGGGACTGGGCACGATTATTGATTTAGACCCTTTGAATGATAACCTAACCCTCTTTACCCCGGTACAGGATATTCACAAAGTAACTGCAATATATTTAGGAAACATAAAGGTTGAGCAGGGAGAAAAGGAGTGCGGGAAAATCAGGGCTATTCGTTATTTATAAGTAAGTTACCATAATGAATGCTGCCTGTAGGGGCAATTCATGAATTGCCCCTACTTTCAAATTCAGCTTTATTACAGGATTTGAACCAATTATTATCTGTTGGTTGTTGCTTCTTGTGTCTTTTCTGGTTCCTTGGCGGGTGCTACAGTATCAGATTGTGTTGCCGGGGATGTTTCTTTTTTTGTGGTAAGTTTCCAATCATCCGATGCTGCATATTTTTCCCGCAAGGCGGCGATTTCTTTTGTTAATTGATCCTTTTCTTGCACGAACGCATAGCGCATTTGCAAGAGTTCTTGATTTACGGTTGACAACTCATGCACCTTCTCTTCAAGTTCCTTTACTTTACTGCGGTGAATTTCGGTCTCGGTCTTCTGGTGCTCGTACTTGGCAGCCATATTGGTGGCGAAAAAGAGGCACATGAAACAGAATAACACAATGCCTATTGTAAGAAACCTGGATGCCTTTGTGCTGAATTGAATCATGAAATGATTATTCCAAAAAGCATTTTTGAAGTCAATTGCAAACTGAATTAAAATTTTGCGATAATTGCCCCGGACAGGTGATTGATAACAATTTTCTGATTTGGGGTCATTTATCTTGACTGAAATAGCTAAATTTGTTATGAAATGTAAATAAAATTTTCTATTTAATTTTTCGAAAAGGGTAAAAACTCATGACAGAGTTCATCAACAAGCTTGAAATAAAAAAGATTAGAGTCTTGCAAAAAGTTCAGCAAGTAACACAGAGGATAGATATTTTCTGTTCTGCACTTTTGTTTCAGGCATGGAGAAGGACTTACTATGTCTTCAATAAACGGGAAATTCGCCATTCTATAAAAAATCGAAAAGGAGATTGCCTGCGGTGCGGGCGGTGTTGCCATGCGTCGCTGAAATGTCAGCATCTTACCTACGATAAAAACGGCCTCTCCCTGTGTAAGGTATACGATCAAAAACCAACCATGTGTTCACTCTACCCCTATAATGAAAGTGATTATTTTTATCATCTGAAGCCAACCTGCGGTTATAAGTACGACGATGAATAAATAGCACGTATGAACCATGAAAAAGACACAACTGTATGATACGCATCTTACCTGCAACGCCAAGATGGTGTCTTTTCATGGCTATGAAATGCCCCTCCAGTACGACAGTATCATTAACGAACACCACTGTGTCAGGAAAAATGCCGGTCTTTTCGATATCTCTCATATGGGGAGATTCGAGGTTTCAGGAGACAGGGCATTCCCATTCATTCAACAAATTATCACAAACGATGCGGGTCAGCTTGCCGATAAACAAGTGCTCTATACCCCCATCTGCAATGAACAAGGCGGAATCATCGACGATATCCTTGTCTATAAATGGCATGAAAAACATTTCATGCTGGTGGTAAATTGTTCCAATGCTGAAAAAGACCTTATGTGGCTGCAAAAGCAGGCAGCAAACTATCAGCCATTAGAAATAAGGGATTTGACCGGCAGGGTATCGCTCATCGCATTGCAAGGCCCTCAATCCACCCATATGCTTGAAGTTGCCTTAAAGACCAAATTTGATTATATAAAAAGGTTTTCCTTCGATGATTATGTATGGGACGATACACGCATAACGATTTCCCGAACAGGATACACGGGCGAAGACGGTTTTGAGATATTTGTAGATTCAGAACGGGTAGTAAAACTGTGGAATCTGCTCATCGGGAAGAACAAACAGGATTGTTTAAGACCAATCGGTCTCGGTGCAAGAGACACCCTGAGATTAGAGGCGTGTCTTTTATTGTATGGGAATGATATGGATGAAACAATAACTCCCCTTGAGACGACCATTGGTTGGACGGTAAAATTTAATAAAGGCAATTTTATTGGTAGAGAATCCTTATTAAATCAAAAGACAAGAGGCGTTGACAGAAAGCTGGTTGGATTTGAGATGATAGACCGCGGCATTCCCCGCCATGGCTATCCTGTTCTTAAAGGAAACGAGATGATGGGTAAGGTTACCAGCGGTTCTTTTAGCCCTTCCACAAACAAAAACATTGGCCTGAGCCTCATACAATCCAGATATGCCAAAATAGGAGAGGAGTTTCAAATTCAGATTCGGGATAATACGTATAATGCACGTATTGTAAAAACCCCATTTTACAGCCGTATCAAAAGATAAATAGAAAAAATGAATCGTAGCCATCCTGATGCTTTTAGTGTTTGTTCCCAAACAGAGTTTGAGAACAATATAAGGGGACATGAAATGGAATACCCTTCCTTAATCCCTCCCTCGAGGCAATGTCATTGAATTAAGGGAGAGAGCTTTTCTCTTTGAGGTAAAGCCCGAAGGGCTGATAGAGTATAGCCCAGGGCGACAGCCCTGGGACAAGGATTTAATAATATTTTAGCCCTAAAAGGGCGACACAATATCTTAATTCAATGACATTGCCCATCGAGGGATAAATTCCTTTCCCTTGTGGGAGAGGCTAGGTGAGGGGTTTTTAAGAACTAAAATGTTATACTTATTTCTGTGTTCTTGGTAGCTAAACTTTATCAGCGCAATCTTTAAAAAGGGATTTGATTAAATGAATATACCAAACGAACTGCTGTATACAAAAACACATGAATGGGTGAAAAAACTGAATTCCAAAGAGGTAATCATGGGCATTACCGACTTTGCTCAACAACAACTGAAAGACATCGTGTTTGTTGAATTACCAGCGGTAGGCAAAGAGCTGAAGATGGGCACACCCTGCGCAGTTGTTGAATCAGTAAAGGCCGCTTATGACATCTATGCTCCGGTATCAGGCAAGGTCATTAAGATCAATCAGAAAATTCAGGAAAAACCGCAACTGGTGAATGAAGACCCGTACGGCGAGGGATGGTTTCTCCACATTGAAATATCCAACCCAAACGAACTCAGCATCCTGTTAAGCCCTGACCAATATCGGGTTGCCATCGTATCTGAACACTGAATTACAACCCCATAAATCCCCATTAACAAAGGGGGACTCAGGGGGTTATTATACGATCTCGGATATCTGCGGTGAGTTGAACTACTACTTAAATAAACTATTTTCGATCTTTGTGCCTTTGAGATTTTGCGGCAAGATTACTTATTTATAGCATCAAAATATTGTTTCAGGAGCATACGACAATGAACAAACTCTATTTTAATGCAAAGCATTTCTTCATCATACCGTTATTTTTCATTCCGTTTGTTTCAATCCATTCCTTTGCATATGAATATGGAAGTGTAATTCCACAAGTTAATGAAACACCATTTGCCAAAACGACTGCAACACCGCATATGATACCAGGTAATATGCGGTTCCGACACGAAATGGCTGAACTTCTTGGGGAAAAGGTCGGGCCAGACGATTCAGGTGATGTTTACAATGCAGGCGGGATTTCAAGCTATTATACCGGCCCAAAAGAACTCTTTCCGGGAAAAGGAAAGTTCGGACAACTCTATCAATTTTTGCCTGTAATACGATGGTATGACCCAGCGTATTATTTTAACCCACAAAATTTTCACCCGGGCAGTACTGTTAACGGTGAATTTACCAATGAACAGTGTGTTACCTGCCATACGGCAGAAAATCCCGGTATTGTAACGCAATGGAGACTGAGTAAACACGGCACGCCGCCCGAAGGGAAAGAAATTGTCGGCTGTGACCGTTGTCACGGTAAGAATCACGAGAAGCTAATAATGCCTACATATTCCCTTTGCGGTGAATGTCATGAGAAACAGCTCAAGGGACATCGGGAAGGCGAACGAGGCTCACATGCACACGCCTATCATCTGGAGTTAATAGACCAGGGGTGTCAGATGGAAAAGCCTGCTGAAGAGACAACCGCCTGTCTTGCCTGTCATGCCATAGCAGAAAACAGGTGTGATGGCTGCCACACGCGGCACCGGTTTTCTGTAGCTGAAGCAAGGAAACCTACCAGTTGCGGCGTGTGCCATTCCGGTCCTGAGCAATACGAGTATGAAATGTACATGCAGTCATATCACGGCATGATTTACCAGGGAGAAGGGCAGAACTGGGATTGGACAAAGCCGCTTAACGCCAAAAACTATGTCGTTCCAACCTGCGCTTACTGTCACATGCAGGATGGAGAACATAACGTTACCAAATCATCTACCGTTTATACATACATGGGCACCTCACTTGTGGATCGGGGAGCTTACCGGTACAAGGCGACGCGTGATGCATGGATTAATACCTGTAAAGGTTGTCATTCGCCGCGGTTTGCCAGAGACCATCTGGTAGCCATGGACGAGGCAGTCAAACTGAGTTTTACCAAATATCGGGAGGCAATGCTCATTGTTACGGCCTTATATAACGACAATCTCATTGATCCCATGCCCATTGACCTTGCCCCTGATTCCAGGGGTCATAACGTCTTCAGCCTTATGCCGGGAAAGGGAGAAATGAGAAAATATAACGTCTCAAATATCGAACGGTTGACTTATGAAATGCTGGTTGACATCATCGGCGCTATTTTCAAGGCAAAGGCACACAATGCCTATTACAGTCCGATTTACGGGTACTGGGAATGGGCGCAGGACCGCTGGCTCATCCAGATCAAGGATGAGGCCGGCAAACTCAAACGCTTTGCCGAGATCGAAGAAAAATTAGGCATCAAGCACACCGCCGATCCATTCTGGAAACATGGCGAATACACCGATATGTTCCTGGGATGGAAGAGAAAGGAATGGGGGAAATAGAAAATAGTTTATAGTAATTGCTTCTAAATAAAGAGGTCTGGAGTTATTATACTTACGGATAAAATATCTAATGACAATAACTTTTTAAGCATTAAGGAGTTTAATTATGGATAAACGGATTTCAATTGATACAAAAGTATGTCATGGGCAGGCATGTATCAAAGGTACACGAATTCCTGTTCACCAGATAATACGTATGCTCGCCAATGGCGACACAATTGAGGAACTTATCGAAGAGTACCCTCCGATAAGCCGCGAAGATATACTTGCCTGTCTTGATTATGCAGCATCGCTGGCAGAAGAAGAATTAACGCCCATCGATTGAAAAACATCAGATGAAGATATTTGTTGACGAGAACATACCTTTAATGACAGTTCGGGCATTACGTGAAATAGGGCACATCGTGACAGACATTCGTAACACACCTGATAAAGGAATGGCTGATGATGATGTTTGGGCAATGGTTCAACGAGAAAAGCAGTTATTGATTACAACAGACAAGGGATTTGCGCAATATCGTAATAAACAACATCATGGTATTCTGATTGTGCGTCTTAGAAAACCCAATCGACACAAAATACACCAGCGAATCATAAAAGCAATAACACAATTTTCCGAAAAGAAATGGCCTGGTATGCTGATTGTTATGAGGGATTCGGTTCAAGGTGTGTGGCGTTCAGCAGATAGAAACTAAGATGTTTTTCAGATTGGCTAACTTGCGGATGAATCGAACGTTTTGGTTCAGGCTACAAGCATGAACCAGCGAAGGAACCAAAATGAAGGAAAAAGAAGCAGAATATGATTATGGGGAATGTGAAATCTGTAATACCCCTATGCAAGAAAAATATATAAAACAGGATTTCTGGATTCGCGGGGAACTTATCGTTGTGGAAGATGTACCAGCAGGTGTATGTCCCCAATGTGGTGAGAAGGTGGTTAAAGCCAACATAGGCCAACGGATTACAAGATTATTAGAAAATTCTGAACTCATTGCAAAAGCGCCAAGAATCTCCGTTCCAACAATTAAATTTGATAGAGAAGAAACAAGCGTTACTTAGCCAAGTCTTCTACAGGGGGGAAAGGCTCAACCTTATTCATCATTCGTATTTGTTTCAAACAAATAAGTGTAGATAATACGTTAGTATGAAATTCTGTAGAAGTTTGGGAAAAAGCGGAATCGGAAGATGGAATGGGTAATCGCGAAACTATGGCATGATGCGAGCGTTCCACTTCGAGAAATTGACCGTGACCTAGCAGACCGATGCTTCATGAAAGGTAGCTATTGGCTGGAGCCCGATACATGGACGGATGTAATGATAAAGAAAAAACGTATAAAGTTGGCTCAAGTGCTCAAGAGCACTCGGAATCTACTCATGAAATCATGATAGAACAACGCGTTGCACCGGACGCCTTACACCCGCCGGCGAGTGCTACGTTAGGCCGCCGGAAGGATCAGATCAATGGTAGAATAACATGTTACATGTGTGAACAGGTAAACACCACTCCTGAGCATGTGCCACCAAAATGTATATTCCCTGAAGTAAAGGACCTGGGTATAGACTACCGTAAGTCTCTAATAACAGTTCCATCTTGCGATGCTCATAATTTAAGAAAATCAAAAGATGATGAGTATTTAATGTTCGTGTTGACTTGCAGTATTACAAACAACGAAGCCGCCATGAAGCAGATTGAAACGAAGATACTACGCGCCTGGAGGAGGAATTCCAGGCTAAAAGAATTGCTCCTACGAATCAATAGGCCAATAATAGCCAAGGGAAAGTCAACATTGGCGTTTAAAGTAGACATCGGCAGGTTCAACCGCTCTTTGGACTGGATAGCACGCGGTCTTTACTACAATCAGTACGAGAAAAAATGGTCAGCAAAACTAAGGATCGAATCACCTGCCATGCTGTTTTTGGAAGGCAAAGATGCACTGAAATCCAACAAGATATTGAATCATATGGGAGTGGCAGTAAATCACGCCTTGAGCGATCTTCCAAAGATTGGTGAAAATCCAGACATATTTTGGTATCAGATGCTACACAATAGTCTAGACGAATTGTTAATCAACATGATGTTTTTCGGTGGATTGCAAGTATTTGCTTTCAACAAATCTGGTATGGCCTAACAACGGTATGTACCCGACTCGCTTAGTTGCTGGCACTCCTTCGATCACGGGTGATGTCGAGGCGTTATATTCATTATGGATAATATAGAAAAATTTGATCAGTACGTAGCCGACATTTTTAATCGCCTCTACAGCACTTTTCCAAGAAGGATTGAAATTTCCTCTGCCGATTTACTTGGTGTCGAGCCTGGCGAAAACTTCCGACCGGAGCCAGGCGGAAATAATGTGGTACCTTATTATTTCAAGGGAACACAAAAAATAGCAAAGGTAAGTACTGAAGATTGGAAGTTGGCAATAGACACCATTAGGTGGTTGATTGATTCAGGGTTTATTCTTGGTCAAATAAAGGATGATAGGCGGGGTGTTGGATTAACTCTTTCACACAAAGGGTTGGAATTATTAAAAATGGTGCCAAGTTCTCTTAATATAACAATTGGCGAGAAACTTACTGAAGCAGTTAAGGCTGGGGCCATGGATGTTGCTAAAGAAATAATTAAGAAAGGATTAACAAATATAGGGTTATTATATCAATTAGTCAATTTGATTAGTAGATGAATATAACAATCGGGCTCAAGAGGGACTTGTTTCTGCTGTGATCCAGCAAGCCTCTTATCAAAAACGTTATCCCGCTTCGTACTATTGTGATCCCCATCATAAACTACAGCCTCATGTACAAGGAGACAGATGGAAAAAGCCCAAATCTATTTTACTATTGACCTTAATCCAGCGATAAATTTAAAATAGTAGTTGAAAAAAGCCATGAAAGGCATATATTTATGGGCAAAGAGAGGAAATAACCCATAGGAGGCCAATTCATGCAAAAGGTGAAAACGAAGATAGCGAAGAAACTGAAAAGGGGACTTCCCCTGAGTATTCGACCAGGACATACGATACGATTGGAAGTAACCAATGAGCCCTTGACTGTCCACACAGGACTTTCTCTTCATTATGCAATGGCAGAGGCTCTGAATATACCGCAGATACTGGATGGGCGTATTCATGTTAAGGAAAGAGAGTCTGGTTATCCTGAATCTGAGCATATCATGGCGCTTTCTGCCAACGCATTTGTAGGGGGAGATTATCTGGACGATCTTGAAGCGCTCAGGGAAGACGTAGCCATACAGATGGCGATAGGGAGAAAAGATATTCCCGATCCTACGACGGCGGGAGATTTTTGCAGGCGTTTTTCTCTGGGTCATATTCTTCAAATGAACAAGGCGTATGGAGAAATTCAGCAGGGCGTGTATACAAATCGCGCAGATATTACTGAATGGACGATAGATGTGGATGCCAAGGTTCATGAAGTATACGGGGAGAAGAAAGAAGGGGCATCCAGGAGTTATAACGGAGTCTATTCCCTTCAACCTCTCTATGCCTTTGTTGATGAAACGGACGAGTTGGTTCACAATGAGCTTCGTTCTGGAAATACGCATCCCGGTGCAAAGATGGTGGCGTTCTTGAGGAGAGTGAAGAGGAAAATACCTACCCAAGTAAAGAGAATATACCTGCGAAGCGACTCTGCCTGCTATAACAAAGAGGTTGTAGAGTTGTGTGAGAAAGAGGGGTGGGAGTTGAGCATTACAGCAGACCAGACCGGTCCTCTGTTGAATAAAATAGAAGCTCTGCCTGAGAATGCCTGGCAGAGAGATAATGAAGACGATACAGTTGAGTATGCTGAGGTGACGTATCAGCCTGTAGGCTGGCCAAAAGAGTATCGGTATTTGGTAAAAAGGAAACGAGAAAAGAACAAGACAGGCCAGCGCTCGCTCTTTAAGTCGGCGGAGTATTCTTACTATGCAGTAGTAACCAATCGTAAGGGCAATGTCCAGGAGCTTATGAAGACCCATGCAAAGCGTGGGAAGTGTGAGAAACGGATTTGCCAGTTCACGAATGAGTTTCTGAGCCATCTTCCGATGGGAGAGTTTTTTGCAAACTGGGTATATCTGTTGTGTGCGCAACTGGCCTATAACTTGTCGCTCTGGATACGGGATTTGGTACTGCCAAAACCCTACCGAAAGAAGCATATCAAAAGGATACGGCGTTGTATAGGGCTGATTGCCTCCAAGATAATCACGAATGGCCGTCAGATACGAGTGAAGATATCGACCATGCATCGGTGGTGGAAGGACTTTGTTCATGCGTGGGAAACGATTCCATCCCTGAATATTGCCACAAGCAGTGGATGAGAAAACGTATGGTGTATTCTTTCTATACAGCACAAGAAGAAGACTCGTCTGGTCGGGAGATAGTGTTTCTTCTGTGTGCACTTTTTTGCTATTGGTAAGAAAAAATGACCCATTTTGAGTGTGCTGATGGCACATGAGGCGGTCTTGAACATGCACTTGTGTTGTTTTCGGTGTTGCTTTTGTCACTTTTGCTCACCAAATTCTTATTTTTACTCGTTGTCGCTGGATTAAGGTATTGAGATTACTGATGGGACGCTGGGATGGTTAAGCAACTTCTTTGCGGGTTCAGATTTGTAATCTGCACCCTTCATTTGATGTGCACAAAACACAACAAAGATTGTATATGTTAATCTACCTGCACGAGTATGAAAACTCGGATTCACGTTACAAACGTGAACCCGCACGAACAGTATCAAGGATTAAAGTTTATTATGCTTAAAAGATACGGTTCTCATGCCAAACCTCCGATTCTTCTAATTCATGGAGGCGTTGGTTCATATAAAGATAATCAAGAACGGTTTGAACGGAAAAGCCGTGTAAGGTTGGATAGAGCGTGAGCGAAACCCAACACTCGCCGCAGGTTATTATGCCCGAAGGGCAGAAAGGGTATAGCCAGGGGTAAAGCCCCTGGACGATGAAATAACAACAATAAACAGCCCCAAAAGGGCGAAAGAAAAAAGGAATTTTATTTGGCTGGCACATTTATATTTTTGGGAATTCATTTTGTCTTTAGCACAAAAAACAGACTACCTATGATAGATAATACTATCAATGACAGGCTGTACACATATATTGGTGGAAT
>DBJWYX010000029.1:0-14423 GCA_052360825.1 Candidatus Wunengus sp. YC64 | reverse complement strand
GTGAATATCGTCCTTCCAAAGGACTTACCACACATATAAGTTCACGTTTTCCAGAGTCTTCTCTTTTAAAAGTAACATCGGGGTTAATAAGTGATGGAACAAAGCTCAGATACCCTGAAGAATATCGCTTAGCTATGTTTAGAACAATAATTAATGCAATAAGAAAACACGATAAAAATGTAAATATAGCACTGTGTAAAGAGGATGTAAATATTTGGAAAGACCTTGATATGCCAATAAATGGTTTGTATTGTAACTGCCTGGGGTAGACATCAAAGAATACGATTTATATATTTATATGAAAATTTACCCAGATTTTTTGTCAGGCTGGAGATTGAAAATTTTTATAGCATCTAAAGGGTCGATTCTAAACCTGCAACCCCTGCCCTGAAAAAAATCATGATTTTCGATTAAATTTATTCCCAGGCTGGTGATGATGAGCGAAATATTATTAACCGTGTCGGTAACGACGGCTTCGCCTTTTTCAAAGAGACCGTCTTTGCAAAATGGCGATGGAATGCGTCCCATTGATTCATGAAACACAGCTTTTACATTCTTTCTTATCTCAATCTCCGCGCCAAAGGCTTCTTTAGCCTTCTGATAGGCATCTTTCAGCGCCTTTACCAGCGATTCTTTTGGCACACCCGCTTTTTTCAGCGTGTGTAAATCATCGGCAATGATTTCTTCCAATGAACGGGTATCGGTTCCTAAAAAACCATCTTTAGAGAATTTGGATGGCGCTAAATTATGAATCAGCCTGCGATCTTCTGGCGATAGTTTCATAAATGAAAAACTCCTTATCTTAAACGAATTTATCGTAAAAAATACGATCTTCGGTCATACCACCCTTTGTCAAGACCTTAATGCAGGCATCGATCATGCCCGGAGAACCGCAAAGATAGCCCTCATTTTTTGAACAATCGGGCGTATATCGCGCCACCACGTCAGTAATAAGACCACGCTCACCTTTCCAACCCGATTCAGCAGATTCATTGGAAAGTGCCGGAATGAATTTGAACCAGGGAACTTCTTCCTGGAGTTTGGTCAGTTTATCAACAAAAAACAGGTCTCTCTGTGTGAGGGCGCCAAAAAAATAAGTGGCCTTGCGCGTATTTCCCTTTTCCTTCATATCCCTTAATATACCCCAGATCGGAGCCATGCCGCTTCCACCGGCAATAAAAACAATCTCAGCATCGGTATTCGAAAGGTGAAATTTACCGTACGGGCCGCTAAAAACGACTCCCTGCCCTTCCTTGAGATGCTCAAATACCCAAGTGGTACAAATACCACTGGGGACTTTACGGACCATAAGCTCAATATGATTTTTATCAGATGGGGACGAGGACATGGAATAGGCACGCATAACCCGGTCGTGCCCATCATACTCTTCGGACTCAAGCTGAACGTAATGCCCTGCGACAAAATCTATGGTCTTCGGCTCAAGGAGTTCTATGCGCAATTCGACAATATCATAGGTTAACGGCGTTTTATGGAGGAGCTTTCCTTTGTATTTTCTGACTGATAATAATTCTTTCGGCACACGAATCTTAATGTCACTGCGTACCTTTACCTGGCAGGAAAGTCGGATTTGATTCTTGCGTTCTTCAGGACCCAAATAAGGTTCTTCTACCGGTCCGATCATACTCCCGCCTTCAATTACCTGCACCTTACAATATGCACAGGTGCCGCGTCCGCCGCACGCTGATGGAATAAAAATGTTATTCTCTCCAAGTGTCGACAATAGGGATCCACCGCCTTTAACTTCTACCTTCCGTTCACCCTCGTTAATGTCAATACAACACGTACCGTAATTCAGTATCTTCTTTTCGGCAAGGATGAGAAGCAACGCCAAAATCAGTCCCATGCCTAAAAGAAAACTGACCGAAATACCCACAGAAACAAGAATACTGCCTATTGCCATAATTTAAATCCCTGGGTAATGAAATGTATGTGATTTTGAACGCTGAGCACTGATCGTCTTGAGACAATGCTCCGATAGTCCACTTCCATATTTCGTAACAGTTCAACACCCCCACCTAGCCTCCCCCATCGTTCGACTGAGCTCACGACGAAGTCAAGGGGGAGGAAACGTTTTCCCCCGCCCCTGGTGGGAGGGGTTAGGGGAGGAGGCTGAACTGATACCATGTTTCATATTTTAATCATCCCTGAAAATCCCACAAAGGCAAGCGACATTATCCCGATAATGATGAGCGTAATGGCTGGACCCTCCAAACCTTTAGGAAGATCGCTTTCTTTGATCTTCTCACGAATGCCACCGATAAGGGTGATTGAAAGAAACCAGCCAAAACCTCCGCCAGCGCCAAAGGCAAATGCCTGCCAGAATGTATAGGGTTTATTCAACATGAAAAGAGCAATGCCCAGGATTGCGCAGTTAACCGTGATGAGCGGCAGAAATATACCCAGGGCATAGTACAACTTTTCAGAAAAACGCTCAATGATCATTTCTAAAAGCTGTGTAAAGGCGGCAATAATAACGATAAAGACTAACAAGCGCAAATACTCTATTCCCAGCGGAACAAGAACGTATTTATACATCAAATAATTAAACGCAGTTGTGCTTGCAGTTACAAACATCACCGCGCCGCCCAGACCGATACTGGTGTCGACCTTTTTGGAGATTGCCAGACACGAACACATGCCCAGAAACCGGGCTAACAGGATATTGTCAGTAAAAGCCGCGGAGGTAAAAATGAGCACCAGTGATACAAAAAAATTCATATTTTGCAGGTCCATGTTATTCTCCTTAACGTTTTACTTCTTTGACAAACCATCTGCGGGTAAACCAGGTAAACATACCGAGCATAAAAAATGCGCCCGGAGGCATGACCATGATGATCCATGAATGCCACCAGATATCGCGTGCAGGCAAGGGCACACCCAGAATACTTCCAAATCCCAGCGGTTCACGCACTGATGCAATAAAGATAAGCACAAGGGAATATCCAACTCCTGACGCAACACCGTCAAACAGCGAAAGCAGCGGCTTGTTCTGACTGGCAAAGGCCTCTGCCCTTCCCATAATTATGCAATTGGTAATGATCAGTCCGACGTAAGGGCCAATAAAACGATGAATATCGGGGACGAGCGCCTTGATGATTATATCAACCATCATAACATAGCAGGCTATAATAAGCACCTGCACAATCATGCGGATACGCTTTGGAATATAATCTCGCAGCACTGAGATAGTGAAGTTGGAAAGGGCGGTGGTAAAAATTAATCCAAAACACATAAAAAGGGTATTTGCCAACAGATTGGTAACAGCAAGCGTAGAACAGATACCTAATACCTGCCGATAGATTGGATTCTCCAGCCAGATGCCGTTTAGAAAAACTTGTTTTGGTGTATAAGCCATATATTTATCCTGTACGTTTTGCCATAAATGTGGATTTAAAGCTTTTGAATTAGGCCTTCGGCAACTCTTTTCCCCTCCCTTGATGGGAGGGGTTAGGGGAGGGTGATGATCCTTTCTCCTCCACCCCCACCTGGCCTCCCCCATCAAGGGGGAGGAAATAAACATTGAAATTCCTGAACATTTAATTAGGCTGCCTTTGGCAGCGACTTTTACGCTCCCTTCTAGAAAGAGGGGCCGGGGGGGTGTTGCAGTACTCTTACACACCCCTTATCCCCTCTTTTTAGAGGGGAATCCAGTAGTTTGAAATCCAACACTACATTAGCGCAGCAATGCCAGTTTTATAAAGACAAATCCGCGTCATTCCCATGGAGATGGCATCTCAAGCATCGTTTTTTCTCTCCATTCTTTTATTGCTTTTCTGAATGTCTCAAGCTCGCTGTTTAAAAACCTCATGAGCGCAAGGGACGTCTGCGTAGCCCCTGTAATGGCATCAACCCGGTTTTTCGCAGCCGGAATTGGCGACTGCCCCACGATAATGCGTTTGTCAACCGGCTGATCCCATGCAATAGGAACGCCTTTGAATTGATCTACAAACCAGCCTTCTTCAATGCGAGCACCCAGTCCGGGTGTTTCCTTTTGATCGAGAAATCGAATATTCATCACTTTCGACATATCCGGTGCAAGTACCATAATACCCGTAATACGGTCCCAGAATCCTGTACCGCTGAAAACAAAGCCAATACTGCCTGTGTCCTTTTGTTTGTATACATCCCATGTACGGCCCTGATAGGCTATCTGCTCATAGCCAATGTTGTCATCTATTGCTTTTTGAAAAGCATCAGCCGACGGCCCGGCAATGGAAAGATTAAATACGCTGCATATGCTCCTGTTCTTATGCAATTTTTCGTTTTTCCTGAGCATATCAAGTGTCGCATAATGTACAGAAGAAATGCCCGTGCCAAATACCGCACAAATAAGTATCATGAAGCCAAGAATATATGCAGGAGAGGTTTTCGTCATGGCGAGACTACCCCTTTACTATTCGATGCGGTTTCTTTTTTAGAGCTTGTAACGCGTGTAATCCATAAATCAAGAGACGGAGCAAGTATATTGCCCAACAGAATGGAAAAAGCAGCGCCGCCGGAAAAAATGCCTTTGCAACGGAAAACAACAATCATCGTTCCAATAAAGAAGCCATATATCCATTGTGAGAGGGTAACTTTGGGGGCACTGATCGGGTCGGTAACCATAAAGACAGCCGCATAAAAGAGAGCGCCGGAAAACATGGTAAAGAGCGACGCAGGGACAGTTTTGATTCCAAAAACATATCTGAAAACAATCGAAGAGATTAATGCCCCTAACAATGTCGATACGGTTAAGCGCCAGTTTGCAGTTTTAGTCCATAATAAATAAGCACAGGAACACATTATCACCAGCGCAGAAACCTCCCCCATCGAACCAGCGCCCAGGATCATTTTTTGGCCTTCGTATTGAAAGGTGGTGCCTATATTGCCAATAAAGAGGGAAAAAATTGAACTATCATAACCATAATTTCGTTGCGCCCACATGGGAGTCGCCGATGTTACTGCGTCAATAATTTTCAGTCCTGCTTCAGCAATAAATTGAGGAGGTTGTTCTAAACCTGCCATACTCCAATAGCTGAACCCGCCTGGAAACCCGGTAAATACAGGTATAAATTTGCCTGTTAACTCGATGGGGAAACACACAAAAACGAACGCGCGCCCGACGATGGCTGGATTAAATACATTTTTCCCGAATCCACCAAACATTTCTTTCCCAAATAAGACGGCAATGATAACACCAACGGCAACCATCCATAACGGCGTGGTCGGTGGAAGGGAAAGGGCATATATCCCGGCGCTCACGAAACATGCATAACTTATTTTCCCTTTCCGCTGAGAAGCCATGAGCCATTCTGTCAAGAAAGCAAATGCCATAGAAACGGCTATAATGCTCATGACACACCAGCCAAAAAAATAGACCGCTGTTATCGCAACCGGCACGAGCGAGTACAGCACACGCAGCATAATTTTCTGCTTCAGAAATTGCGGAGATGAAAGCATTTTATATTTAAGAAAAAGCCCCCATTATTTAACGAGATAATTTAGTTTAGGAATCAACTGCTATACCAAAACCACCAACTTTTAAATAATCTTTTAACTATAATTATTTCTGGTACTTATAGAAATATAAACAAGCAACGATAGGAGTGTTATGGATAATTTTATCAAGAATTTTAGACAAAATTCCATTTATTTAGATTTAGTCGCAATAGTTACAAATAGGAAATTACATTTTATTATGCTGGAAGAAGGGCAGCATGCTTTTCGCTTGACAATATACACGGAAAGAAATAAAGTGATTTAAAATTTACAAAAAACTGGCTCAAATAAAATGTTTGTGAGAAATTTAGATTTGGCTGTTTAAAAACTATGACAATTGCAACATTACCGTTGTTTAAAAGTCCAAAAATTGTTGATCAGTTCAATGCAGAACACAGCATTGTTTTGCACTGTGGTGACACATTCGAGTTTATAAAAACACTTCCCAACGAAATTGCAAAGCTCATAATTACTTCTCCGCCTTACAATCTTGGTAAAAGCTATGAAAATAAGGGGAGTATAGACTCTTACCTGGAATTCCAGGAACGAGTAATAGATCAGCTTGTTCGAGTATTGAGGCATGATGGAAGCATCTGCTGGCAAGTTGGCAATTTTGTTGATAATTCAGAAGTTTTTCCCCTCGATATTATTTATTACAATATTTTCAAAGAGCATAAATTGAAACTTCGTAATCGCATTATATGGAGATTCAATCACGGACTGCACGCTAGCAAACGATTCTCGGGACGTTATGAAACAATTCTTTGGTTTACAAAATCCGATACATATACTTTCAATCTTGATTCCGTAAGGATTCCTTCAAAATATCCTGGAAAACGCCACTTCAAAGGACCCAAACGTGGGTTACCATCGGGTAATCCACTCGGCAAGAACCCATCGGATGTTTGGGAATTCATTGCTAAAGAATGGGACGAAGAGCTTTGGGACATACCGAATGTTAAGGCCAATCATCCGGAAAAGACAACACATCCGTGTCAATATCCTATCGAACTTGTCGAGCGTTGTGTGTTAGCATTAACAAATGAGGAAGATTGGGTGTTTGATCCTTATTGTGGAGTAGGCTCTGCTCTTATCGCCACACTTAAAAACAATCGAAAAGCTATTGGTATCGACAAAGAATTTGACTACATATCCACAGCGAAACAACGCATTCAAGATTTCTACAACGGCAGATTGAAAATTAGGCCTATAGGAAAACCCATATTCGAGCCAACTGGACTTGAGAAGATATCTCAGATTCCGTCCGAATGGAAACAAAACGGGAACGATAGCAAAGAATGAAAATTATTGATGTGTACTCACATCTCAATGGTGAGGAATACTTATTAGTCAAACAACCAAATCTTTACCAAGAAATCAAGGATGTTATTGAGCAAGTTGATGCTGCTAAGTGCATGACCAAAAAAAGTAAAGAAAAAACTATGAAAGGTAAACGACTTTACAGCCCTAAAGCGCTCAACAGGCAGTTTAAAAGTTTTTTTCGTCAAAAAGGTTGGTCTGAATCTCGATATAGCTATTATGTTACAACGAATCGTAAATACATGGAAGAAATGCTGAAGTCGCCATTGAAGGATCAGCGGGAGTATTTGATACAAAAAGGAGTTGCCGATCCAATTCCGTCTTATAAGCAAACAGACTTTGTCAAAGATCGGGTAGCTGTTGAAGTACAATTTGGTAAGTATGCATTTGTGGCATTTGATTTATTTGTCAAACACCTACTTTTCTATAGTGGCGATGTGATAAATGTAGGAGTTGAAGTGCTGCCGGTTAAGGCAATGGCAAAAGATCCCAATGGTGGACGTCTCTTATCTACCGGTATTGCGTATTTTGAGGGTGAGGTTTATAACATACTTCGGCACGGACGAAGCAGTCCACCAGTTCCTTTACTAATACTGGGTATTGCACCCTGATAAAACTCACTACGAAAAAGTAAATCTTTCCTCGTTACCTAATCCTGCCTCTAAAAGGATACTCGTTTATTTATTCAGAAAAACAAAGTATCTTTAAATAATTAAGTTTTCAAATCGGCGGATTTATCATATTTTTCTGTGAAATCGGTGAAATCTGTGGTAAATATTTAAGATTATGAAAACTATACGAGTTAATCTGTCCGCTAACAGTTACAATATCTATATTGATAAAGGTATTTTGGAAAAAATTGGAAATACTTTAGTCAAAGAGAACGCTCCCTGCAAAACCCTTCTGATTACCGACAAAAATATCGAAAAGGTATACGGTAGTATTGTATCCGAAAGCCTTCGGAAAAATAAGTTTGACGTCAGGCTTGTCTCATTACAACCAGGTGAAGAACGGAAGACACTGGAAACGGCATTGACCCTTTACGATGCCTGCTTTGATCACAAGCTGGACAGGAGTTCCCTCATCGTTGCCTTAGGAGGCGGTGTGGTGGGTGATATTAGCGGTTTTGTAGCCGCAACCTTTATGCGAGGCATCCCCTTCATTCAGGTGCCTACTTCACTTCTTGCTCAGGTAGATAGCAGCATAGGAGGCAAGGTAGCCGTAAACCATCCTAAAGGGAAAAATATGATCGGGAGTTTTTACCAGCCCAGGGCCGTTTTTATCGATACAGACACGCTCTCAACACTGCCTGCGACAGAACTTGTTGCAGGACTTGTGGAGGTTATCAAATATGGCGTCATTAAAGATGCGGAACTATTCGAATATATAGAAAAATCACTTTACGATATATTGCAATTGAACCATAATGCCCTTCTTAAGATTATCGCCACATCCTGCCAGATCAAGGCAAACGTTGTGGAAGAGGATGAAAAAGAAAAACACCTGCGCGCCATATTAAACTATGGACACACCATAGGGCATGCCATCGAGACTGTCACCAATTACAAAAAATACCGGCATGGAGAGGCGGTGGCCATCGGTATGCTCTATGCCGCCAGGATTGCCATCGACATGGGCTTAGCAGATACTACGGTGTTTGAACGACAGTTTTCATTAATAAAAAGGCTGGGATTGCCGATCCACACGGGATTAAACCCGGAGGAAATCGTAAAAACACTGTACGCGGACAAAAAGGTTATTTCTGGCAGACTCCGTTTCATCCTGCCCACGAAAATTGGTGATGTCATTATATCGGATCGGGTGACCGAAGAGATTCTCTATCGCATATTGAGCAAACCCCTTTCATTGTAATAGTTTAGTTTTTTAAAAAACATCATTAGTCGAAACCTGCTTTGTGACAGAACTGTAAGGGCAATTCATGAATTGCCCCTACAACTTATGATGATGCTATCATCAAAGGAATGTGATGACAAATACCCTTGCGGATACTGAAAAGAGTAAAGACCTATCCAAACTTCTGGATATCTCTCTTACCATGATTGAAAAGACCGACTTGAGTTCTTTGCTCGTCCTCATCATGGAAGAAGCCACAAAGACGATGCATGCCGACAGGAGTACCCTGTATCTTGTGGATCGCGAGCGAAACGAACTGGTCAGCTTTATCGCCCAGCAATCCGGAATTAAAGAAATACGCCTTCCCATGGGCACGGGTATCGCCGGACACGTTGCAAAAACCGGGAAGACGGTAAAAATTGAAGACGCTTATAAAAATCCTCTCTTCAACAAGGAGACGGATATACAAACAGGCTATACTACCAGGACGGTCCTCTGTGTTCCCATGAAAAACCGCGAAGGTGAAATTCTCGGGGTGCTCCAGGTACTAAACAAAAAAACCAGCTTGTTTACGGAATATGACGAGTGGCTTTTCAGAACTTACGCTGCTTACGCCGCTACGGCTATTGAAAATGCCCGTTTGCATGAAGAAAGGGAAAAGACCTTTCTGAGCGCCATCAAGGCCCTGGCTGCGGCAATTGACCGCCGCGACCCTGTTACTGCAGGACATTCCGAACGCGTCGCCAGACTATCAGTTGACATAGGCAAATCACTCGGTCTAACAAAAAACGAGCTCAAGATGCTCAATTATGCGGCGACCCTTCATGATGTAGGCAAGATTGGAGTGCGGGATAGCGTACTTTTAAAACCCGACAAACTGACTTCTGAAGAAAGAAACGAGATGAATCGACATTCCCGGTATACAAAGGAAATACTTGAAGAAGTCTACTTTACGAAAGAATATAAAAGTATCCCCACCATTGCTGCCATGCATCATGAACGACTAGACGGAACGGGGTATCCATATGGCCTGAAGGCGGAGCAGTTAAATACCTTCGGGCGTATTATTGCCGTTGCAGACATCTTTGACGCCCTCATGTCTTTTGACAGACCGTACAAAAAGGCCCTCTCATTACCGGAAACACTGGACATCATACGAAACGAGGCTGAAAATAATCACCTTGATACAAATATCGTCAAAGTCTTTATCGGAAAAAAGGTGTATCGTGACACCTTTCCGGGCATTGAAAACCCTGATTATCGTCATAAGAGGTAAGCATTGACAGAATTTGAGGCGCTCCTGCGTCTGCACATGACCAGGGGTATTGGAACCAAGACATACCAGGCGCTTATTGAGCGCTTTGGTTCTTCAGAGGCAATCCTCGACGCTCCCAGGGCAGAACTGGAGGCAGTACCGGGCATAGGCCCAAAGCTTGCCACAGCGGTCATTGAGACGTCCAGAAATATTGACATCGCCTCTGAAATCAATCTAGCAAAAGAAAAGAACGTTCAAATCATACCGTATACAAGTGATCAATACCCGAAACACCTCAA
Source organism: Candidatus Wunengus sp. YC64 (assembly GCA_052360825.1). Taxonomy (GTDB): domain Bacteria; phylum Planctomycetota; class Brocadiia; order Brocadiales; family Brocadiaceae; genus Wunengus. The sequence goes on along the minus strand of DBJWYX010000029.1, from coordinate 4,196 downwards.
AGCCATTTACGACCCGCCACTCGTTCTTTATGTCAAGGGCAACATCCTGGAAACCGATGTTATTGCCCTTGCTATCGTTGGAGCACGACGTTGCACCTATTACGGCCTCTCACAGGCAGAGAGGTTTAGCCGATTACTTGCACAGAAAGGATTCTGTATTGTAAGCGGCATGGCACGAGGGATAGACGCTGCCGCGCACCGCGGCGCTATCAATTCCAACGGGCGCACCATTGCGGTCCTCGGCTGCGGTCTGGGGGTTATTTATCCCAGAGAAAATATCGAACTGGCAGAACAAATTACACAACACGGCGCCATCGTCTCCGAACTTCCCATGAACACGCCGCCCGATTTTCGCAATTTCCCTCCAAGAAACAGGCTGATCAGCGGCCTGTCACTCGGCGTGCTCGTAGTTGAATCTTCCTTAAACAGCGGCTCTTTGATAACCGCGCAGTGGGCGCTCGAACAGGGCAAAGAGGTCTTTGCCATCCCGGGAAATGTTGATAATGCTTACAGCCGTGGGACGCACAAACTGATCAAAGAAGGCGCCAAGCTCGTAGAAGATATTACCGACATCATTCAGGAGTTAGGGCCGGTTGCTGAAACCCTGAATATATGCGATGCGCCTGCAACAAACGATCCCAGAAGCCTCTCCCTTAACTCACAAGAAAAAAAGATATTCTCACTCCTATCCAGTAGTCCGAAAGACATTGATGAAATCATACAGCTCGCCGGACTTCCTACCTCCGTCGTCACAAGCACCTTGATGATCCTCGAAATAAAAAAGCTGGTAAAACAACTCTCAGGCAAAAGGTTTGTCAAGAGTTAGTTTTGCATACAAATTTCCCCAAAAGAAACACCACGTTCGTAACAGTTCAGCACCCCCACCTGACCTCCCCCATCGAGGGGGAGGAAACGTTTTTCCCCCGCCCCTGGTGGGAGGGGTTAGGGGAGGGGGCTGAACTGTTACCCCCGGTCCGCAACAATTTGCAGTTTCCATCCATTGGCATTTTTATTGCTTACTATCCATTTAGATTTTGAATTATGACTTATTATTTTCAGTTCTGTAAATAAATTCATACATGACTTAATCTGTATAAACAGGCATAGTTACACATAATGAAAGCCGGGTTTTTGAAAAATAAGGAATAAAAATCAATCCAGGAGAATAGAACGGTGTGTCTAAAACTTTGGATAAATTCAAACAATAAAAGGAGGTGAATAAATGAATCTTATAAAATGGGAAAAGCCCGATCCGTTAGACAATCTTACTCATATACAGCGTGAGATGAGCGATTTGTTCGATTTTCTGAGTTCGACGCCTCAAATGGAAGGGTACGTAAATGTGGAATATCCACCAATTATCGTATCTATGAATGAACAGAGTGTTTTTGTCCGCGCAGAGCTGCCAGGAATAAAGGTTAGCGATCTGGATATACAGGTAGTGAATGACATATTAACACTCAAAGGGGAGAGGAAATTAGCTCTAGACCCCGCAAAAGTAAGCTATTTGCGTAGAGAGAGGGATTACGGCACGTTTGCACGTTCTATTGTGTTGCCCGAAAAGGTCGATGTTGAAAAAGTAACGGCCTCTTACAAAAATGGCGTTTTAACGGTGAATCTGCCTACGGCTCCAGAGTCGAAGCCGAGACAAGTCGTAATAAAGAAATCTTAGCAAAGAGGAGAATCTTATATGGAAAAAAAAGAACTTCCCGCCGTTGGGAAAAAAAAGATTTCATCTGATAAGTGCGTCGTGACGGGAAAGGGAAACTGGTACTTTCCCTTGTCCGATATTTACGAAACCCCTGACAATTTCACCATATTGATAGATATGCCAGGGGCTGGCATTGAGAACATAAACATTGATCTGCAAGACAATGAATTGGTCGTTAATGGCGAGGTTTCTCAGGAGGCCTATACCGATGAGAAGGTAGTTTATAACGAATACAATATCGGACATTATCATCGTCACTTTGTGATCTCAGAAGCTGTCAACCGGGATAAAATCGAGGCAAAGATGTCCGATGGCGTTCTATCCCTTGTTTTACCTAAGGCAGAACACGTAAAGCCAAGAAGGATCGAAGTCAAGGCAGAATAACTTTTGTATAACGCAGCTATGTGAAGGATCTTAGTCATGGAAAGGCGCATAAATAATGATTGCCGTGGATAAACGTGAGTGCGTTGGTTGTGAAGAGTGTTTGCATGTGTGTCCTACAGAAGCCATCATTATGAAAAATGAAAAGGCAGAAATCATCCAACACAAGTGCGACCAGTGCGAACGCTGCATTCCGATATGTCCGGTAAAGGCAATCAAGATTGTATATACGCAATTAATATAAAAGCGTTTTATTTTTCATAAACATTTTTAAAAAGGAGCATGAAAATGGCAGAGACAAGTTTATTTTGTCAGATAAATACAGCAGCGACAGGGCCAGCGGAGACGGCAAAGAAACACGTACCCGTAATTACCGTACCGGCAACGATAAAGGTTGGGCAGCCCTTTACGGTGACCATAAAGGTAGGGGAAGCACCTCATGTCATGGAGAGTGGCCACTTCATTCAGTTTGTTGACCTTTACAGCGGACACATTTACATTTCTCGGGTAGATTTTACGGCCGAACTCAACAAGCCGGAAGTGACATTAACCATCGTTTTGCCTCATGAGGGGAAAAGAACGCTGCGGGCATTTAGCCGTTGTAATATCCATGGTATCTGGGAAGGAACTAAAGAGGTGAATGTTACGAAATAATTTTTTTGTTTATCCAAAGGAGCTATTTATGGTAAAAGTAAAAACCTTTAGTTCATCTCTTAAGATATTTCACGTCCATAACGAACTTATGTCATTGGATAAGGAGGTGAATGATTTTTTACAGACAAACAAAGTAAAGAAGGTTGTTTCCGTTTCCGATAGTACCACGAATATCGATGGTGGCACGATGGGCGTTATTCGCGTCCTTGCGTACGAAGACTGAAATTTAGATTTCATTTTTTTGAATATCATAACAATAAATACTTATCATTTTTATCAGGAGGAAAGAATATGTACAGGAAAGGGATCTTTGTAGCTACTTCATTTGCAGTTGTTACCGGCCTGGTTACCTTTTTTTCAGGCATCCCCGTTTCAAAGGCAGCAGATATCGACGCCAGGAAATTATATATGACCCACTGTAAAACCTGTCATGGCGAAAACGGCAAACCTACAGACCTTGGGATCGGACTGGAAGCGCGTGATTTTACCGATGCGGATTGGCAGGCAAAGGCAACCGATGAGAAAATCATCAAGCAAATCAACGATGGTACACCCGAAAAAATGATGCCATTTAAAGAAAAACTAAACCCGGACGAGATTAAGTCCCTGGTGCCTGTTGTCAGGAGTTTCGGGAAGAAATAAATTCACGTTCAGCATCATGTTTTTTTACGGAGGAATCGTGAATTATGAGTAATACGAAACCCCTGTTCATTTTTGCAGTATCATTCTTTGTCACGATAGGTTTGTATGTCAGTTTCTCTCCAGCCTACGCGCAGGAAGGCGAGGAAATTAACCCGAAAAATTTATTTGAATATCACTGCTCTACCTGTCACGGTGCCGATGGCAAGGGCACCAAAAGGGGGCATGAATTGAAAGCTCCGAATCTTGCTGATGATAAATGGCAGTCTTCAAAAAAAGACGAGGAGATATTGAATTCTATTACTAACGGCAAGAACAAAATGCCCCGATGGAGTGATAAGTTAAAACCGGAAGAGATACAGGCATTAGCCAAATACGTGAGAAAATTGGCCCCTAAAAAGAGAGAGTAACGTCCTTATTTAAAACACACGGTAATTTTGATCCTTTATAACCATCTCTTTGTCTTCTCCTGAAAGCGGATGGAGGTAAAGAGGTGGTTTATCTTTTAACATTGCAACCGTTAAGAAAGGATATCATTACGTCATGAAAAAAATCGGTGTATTGACAGGCGGCGGCGACTGCCCCGGGCTGAATGCCGTTATCCGTGGAGTTGTAAAATCTGCTGCGGTAAAACATAACTGCGAAGTGGTTGGGATAGAGGACGGATTTGACGGCCTTGTTTTACCCAATAAAACCCGGAACTTAACACTTTGGAATACTCGTGGAATACTTCCCATCGGGGGTACGATTCTCGGCACATCCAACAGAGCGAATCCCTTTGAATATAAAGTCACTATAAACGGCAAGCCCG
>DBJWYX010000028.1:0-14475 GCA_052360825.1 Candidatus Wunengus sp. YC64 | reverse complement strand
ACGCCTTGAAGACAGACTGTGCGGCAAATCACGTCCAGGGCATTTTCGGGGTGTTTCTGTTGTTGTACTAAAACTATTTGACCTTGTAAAACCGGATGTTGCCTATTTTGGGCAAAAAGACTTCCAGCAAACAGTCGTTATCAAGAGGGTGGTTGCCGATTTAAATTTAGATGTCAATATAAAGGTACTTCCAACGATACGGGATAAGGAAGGGTTGGCCTTGAGTTCCAGAAATGCCTATCTCAGCGAGACTGAAAAGAACGATGCCCTTTGTCTGTACAAAGGGCTGATAAAGGCGCAGACAATGGTAAATGCAGGTGCTAAAAATGCCAAAGAAATTTTGGGGGAAATGGAGAAAATTATTAATAATTGTAAATCCGCCAGGATAGATTATATTTCAATTGTTAATCCAGAAACACTTGAAGCCGTGCCTGAAGTGCAACATGGTGACGTTGCCGCTCTGGCAGTCAGGATCGGCAAGACGCGCCTGATTGATAATATAATCCTGTTTTTTCTTATTGCTGTAATGTGGATAAATTTAAATGTACAGGAAATTCAAAGTTGCAGTGGTAGTGCGAACTTTAGTTCGCGCTACATTGAACGTCTGTAACAGGTCAGAATCGTGTTTGAGGAAGATAATAAGATGTCAAAAGAATTTGATTGCCGTTTTTTTGCCTCGGAAAAACCCTGCCAATTTAAGCTCGATTGCCCCATAGACAGCACCTGCCCCAAATACCAACCCATGGGTAAACGCATATTGATTATCAAACTGGCTGCAATTGGGGATGTGTTGAGAACCACGCCCATCCTTCCCGTTTTAAAAAAGAAATATCCACAGTCTTATATTACCTGGATTACGGATAAATCTTCATTGCAAGTCTTGGAGGAAAATCCTTACATTGACCGATTGCTAACGGCTAATTACGAAAACGCCTTGCGTCTCCAGGTTGAAAAATTTGACGTTATGATATGTCTTGATAAGGATACGGTGGCTTCCAGTCTTGCATCTATTGTAAAGGCGGACATGAAACTGGGTTTTGCCCTCTCCGGGAAAGGCCTCTTGTATCCCTTGAGCAAAGAGGCGGACTATCTTTTTCGGTTGGGAGTTTCTGATGAACTCAAGTTTCGCCAAAACAAAAAAACCTACCAGCAACTCATCTTCGAAGCCCTTGGATTGGAGGAAAAACATGGAGAATATGTTATCAACCTTCCGCAGAAATATAAATCTTACGGCGAACAGTTGATGAAACAGTGGGGGATAAATAATGGCAGACTGATTATTGGCTTGAATACAGGCGCCGGGAAGAGATTTGCTACAAAACGGTGGGAAATTGGCGGCTTTGTTGAACTTGCCGACCGGTTGTCGAAAGACCTTGGAGCACAGGTGGTGCTCCTGGGCGGCCCTGAAGAAATTGAAAGAAATGAAGAGATTGCTTCTAAAACAAAGTGCCAGGTAATAGACAGCGGATGTCATCATAGTTTGAGGGAATTTATGGGATTGTTAAATCAATGTCATCTGGTCGTTACGGGGGACACCCTCGCCTTGCACCTGGCTATCGCTTTGAAAAAATTAATCGTTACCTTTTTCGGTTCCACCTGTCATCAGGAAATTGACCTTTATGGACGGGGTAAAAAGTTGGTTTCAGACGTGCATTGCGCCCCGTGTTATCGGGGGAATTGCGATACGATGATTTGTATGAAAGGTATAAGCGCCAACGACGTGTTTCAGGCTTGTAAAGAGCTATTGAAGACAAACACTTTACTGTAATTGTTGTTTGTTTGACGTAAGAAAAAACCACTTTATTTATCTCCTTTTCTAACGGAAGGAAGGTTGCGAGATGAGAAAACAGTATATGGCACAAAAATGCGGGTTTTTTCTATGCATAATGATTGTATTCTCCAGCATAGCTCTCTCAAAAGAGAATGATTCTTTAATCTTGCCAAAATATTTTACAGAATCAGAAAAGGAAGTGAAGAAAGGCGGCAGGGTAGAAAAGAAAATTGGCGGTCTGTTACAACTGCAAATTCAATTAAGAAAAAGTTATCGGGAGCAGCCGACGTCCGAGAGAATAAAGGCCATGCAAAGGATGGGCATAAAGACGGCGGAAATAGACAAGCAACTGGTTTACATTCATGTAAAAAGAAAATTAAATTCAACGAACATCGCCTCTTTAAAAAAAATCGGGATAACTGTATATGAGGATTCCTGGATACCTCCCTTAAAAAACCATCCTACCGGCTATGTCACAGCAAGCATGCCTATCGACCGGTTATATGATGTAGCCAGGAAACCCTTTATTAACAGACTTGAGACAGCCGAAAAGGTGTTGCTGCCCAAAAACGATGAGGCGGCAAAGAGTATTTATGCAGATAACGTCTGGGAGAACTATGGGTATGATGGCGCTGGTCTCAGGATAGCCGTGCTGGATTCTGGTTTAGATACAACCCATAAGGATATTCCTACACCGGTAGCCAGCAAGGATTACTCAAATTATCCATCCCTTGATGATACCATTGAAAATCAAATCACAGAACACGGCACCCATGTGGCGGGCAGCGCTCTGGGGCGTGGTACGCAGTCAAACGGGAAATACAAAGGCATGGCCTACGGCGCAGACCTGATTTTTCTCAAGATTGGAAATGATTCAAGCGGTGGGGCTTCAACAGCGGCTATCTCAGCGGCCATTAGGGATGCGGTAGATGTTTATGAAGCCGATATCGTAACAATGAGTTACGGCGGCTTTAATACGTATAATGACGGTAGTGAAGAAGAATGTCAGGCTGTTGATTACGCCTTCAGCAAAGGAGCATTGGTGTTTATTTCGGCTGGAAACGAGGCCGACAGTAGTTTGCATTATTCAGGTACGGTCACTGCTAATAGCACAACTGATTTTATTAAAATTACCGTGGAAAACACGAGCCAGGCGGCCTTATATTTTTATCTGAATTGGTTCGACGGCAAGGGAACAACCAATAATCTTGATTTAAGCATCTATGATGCTGATAAGATAGATCAGGCATCAAATGTTTCTCAATCCCCTCAAATAGAAAGTTCAAGAGGCACCGAGGCTGAGTTGGTTTACTTTAATCTTTATGTCTCAGCGCCAGCCACATTTTTCCTGAAAGTAAAGAATAACTCAAATAGTGAACAGTTTTACCACATCTATTCTTACGACGATAACGCTACCTTTGAGAATGCAGACCCTGGTTATACTGTTGGGTCACCTGCTACGGCTGACAATGCGATAGCAGTGGCATCGTATGTAACCCGACCGGCATGGACTGATTATAAAGGGGAAAATTGGTATTATACGAATGATCAGACAATTGGTAATATTTCCTCATTTAGCAGTCGCGGACCAAGGATCGATGGCACAAAAAAACCCGACATCGCCGCTCCCGGTCAGGGTATTATTTCTGCAAGAGATAAGATTGTTACCTGGCCAGGAAGTGAAGATTATTATGTAATTGATAACGACGGGACCAACGACGGCAACGGACCGGCTGATTATGTGCTGAGTCAGGGAACAAGTATGGCATGTCCCATTGCGGCAGGGGCGGGTGCATTGTTGATGGAGTCCAACTCTTCATTAAAGGGAAATCCAGAGAGTGTCAGAAATGCCCTGTTTCAAACTGCAAGTAATAATGGAGAACAGAATAATACCGATGGGTACGGTCACCTAAATGTGCTCAATGCACTAAACTACATAGCAAGTACAACTCCATCACCAACGCCTTTAACATCGCCGACACCTGTATCATCCCCTACACCTGGAGGCAGTGGCTTCCTTTCCGGGACAGTAAATGATCAAGATAATTTCCCATTGGAAGGGGTCATGGTAACCATTACAGGCAATAGTTTTTCAGATAGTATCGATACCAACGAAGATGGTTATTATGAATTCTACGATCTTGCTGAAGGTGCTTACACACTCATATACGAGAAAGATGGATACCAGAGCCAGACCAGGAATATAAGCCTGGATGCAGGAGAAACACTAAGCATCGAAACGATTACTCTGGAACTAATCGAAAGGGGCAGTATATCCGGATACATTGTAAATACTAAAGGTGATCCCGTTGAATCAGCAAAGATAAAACTCAGAGGTATAAAAACTAAGATTTCTACGACCACATTTTCTGATGCGGAGGGTTACTTCGAATTCGCAGATTTAGATGCGGAGACCTATGTGATTATTGCGAAGAAAAAGGGTTATAAGAGGTCGAGTAAAACGGTAATACTTAAAGAGGGAGAAGAGAAAGAAGTTCAGATTAAATTGAAAAGGCAAAGGTAACACTTTGGTTTAGTGAAAACAGCGTGATCCATCTACGTCTGTCATTTTCGGAGGGAAAATATAATGGATATCTTAAAGCAGGTAGCGGAACTGAAAGAATTTTTAGGAAAGGTGTATTGCTTTATCGAGGACAACGAGGATGCATTCAAAGATGGCGTTGAGGCTGAAGGGATGAAGAACGAGACGTGGAAATGGATGCAGGAATTGGCTAAATTTTTACCTGAAGTTTAATTCTGAAAAAAAATTATTCGGACACGGATGTAGTACGGATTTTAAATGTAGGGGTTTAAGATTTTAAACCCCTACGTCATGTATCTGCGAAAATCTGTATCCTAATATAAAAGGAACAAATTCTATGACGCGACCAATGTATTATGAACTTAGACCGCAGTTACCCATTAAAGCGCCAAGGGGCGCAACCCTTACATGCAAAAACTGGGACAGTGAAGCGGCCTTGCGGATGTTGATGAACAACCTTGATCCCGATGTGGCAATCCAGCCTGACGAACTCATCGTTTACGGAGGTACCGGGCGTGCCGCCAGGAACTGGAAGGAATATCACAGAATCGTGAATGCATTACAAATCCTCAAAAAGGACGAGACTCTATGTGTTCAGTCGGGCAAACCGGTATATATTGCCAGGACTCATGAATGGGCTCCGCGCATTGTCATTGCCAATGCAAATCTTGTCCCTGCTTGGGCCAAACAGGAGGTGTTTGACAGATACGATGAAATGGGACTCATCATGTATGGTCAGATGACGGCGGGAAGCTGGATTTATATCGGTACACAAGGCATCCTGCAGGGTACATACGAAACCTTTGCAGCCCTTGCCAGGAAGGTATTTAATACCGATACTCTTAAGGGCAAGTTCGTGCTCACAGCAGGCATGGGAGGTATGAGCAGTGCACAGCCATTGGCCGTAACTATGAACGAGGGTGTGGTTCTATGCGTAGAGGTGCGGAGGGAACGCATAGAAAAAAAGATTAAAGAGGGTTATTGCGATAAGATGACGGATAATCTCGATGAGGCGCTTCAATGGGTTACGGACGCCAAATCCAGACAAATACCGCTATCGGTAGGATTGGTGGGGAATGCCGCCGTTATACATCCCGAACTGGTAAAGCGAAATATCACGCCGGATATCGTAACGGATCAGACCCCTGCCCACGACCTGATGTCGTATGTGCCGGTAGGTGATGTAAAGGAACTTGATAATTTAAGGGAGAAGAACAAACGAGTATATAAGGAAAAGGTATTAGACGCCATTGTCGATCATGCAAAGGCCATTCTGGATATGCAGAGGAATGGGGCTGTGTGTTTTGATTACGGCAATAATCTAAGGGCGCAGGCAGAGTCGGCGGGCGTATCCATGAGGGATTCCGACGGACGCTATTGGTATCCGGGTTTTGTCCCTGCATTTATACGGCCTTTATTCTGTCAGGGAAAAGGGCCATTCCGGTGGGCTGCGTTGTCGGGTGACGTGGCAGATATTGAGAAAATAGATGAAGCGGTCATCAATAACTTTCCAGAAGATACATCGCTGGTAAGATGGATAAAACTTGCCAGGGAAAAAGTACCACAACTGGGGCTACCTGCCAGAATCTGCTGGTTGGGATATGGCGATCGTGCAAAGATGGGTTTGCTCATTAACGATATGGTGAGGAAAGGTATCGTCAAAGCGCCCGTAGTTATCGGGAGAGACCACCTTGATTGTGGTTCTGTTGCATCTCCGTATCGGGAAACCGAGGATATGAAAGACGGCAGTGATGCCGTTGCCGATTGGCCGCTGATAAACTTTGCCTTGAATGCCATTAATGGCGCTAGTTGGGTAAGCTTTCATCATGGAGGCGGTGTAGGAATTGGCAATTCTCTCCACGCCGGCATGGTTATCGTGGCTGACGGTACAAAGGAAAAGGACGAAAGACTTGAAAGAGTTTTGACGGCAGACCCGGGAATTGGGATTGTAAGGCACGCAGATGCAGGCTATGAAGATGCGATAACGGTGGCAAAAGAGAAGGGTGTAATGATACCTGAATAAAGATCAAGTTAGGCTGCCTTCGGCAGCAACTTTTACGCTCCCCTCTAGAAAGAGGGGCCGGGGGTGTGTTGCAGTAATCTTACACACCCCTTTATCCCCTCTTTTTAGAGGGGAATCCAGGAGATTGAAATTCCTGAACATTAAATTAGTCCCTTTAAGTCCCCCTTACTAAAGGGGGATTCAGGGGGTTGTGTTTTTTCCTGTGTTATATCACAACCCCCTCGCCCCCTTTTTTAAGGGGGATTTTTATGCTTCATATCGCCCTAAAACCGCTTAATTAAAATGAAAATTCCTATATAGTAAATTTACAATTTACATTTTGAAGTTTTCACTTTTCATTGTAGGAGTAATTCTATGTCCGAACTGGCTTCTAAACAATGTGTTCCCTGCAAAGGTGGAGTGCCTCCCCTGAAAGGCGGGGCGCTTCAAGCTTTGCAGAAGCAGGTGGAAGGCTGGAATGTAGTGGAAGAACACCACTTGCTCAAAGGCTTTAAATTTCCTGACTTTCGCAAGGCATTGGATTTTGTGAATAAAGTAGGAGAGATTGCCGAAGGGCAGGGGCACCATCCCGTCATCACCTTCACGTGGGGGAAGGCAGAAATCACCATTTATACGCACAAAATTAATGGGTTGACAGAAAGCGATTTTATCCTGGCCGCCAAAATTGACACAATAAGAGTCTCTTGAAATACAAAGGGACGTAAATTCCCGATAAATTGGCAGAAAATCGTTATCTTTTCGGAAGGCAAAATATACCATGTTAAATACTTCTGCAAATAAGAAAAAAGGTAATGACCTATCCGTACTCCTGGATATTTCTCTTGCTATGGTTGAAAAAAGCAATCTGCGTTCCCTGCTGGGTTTCATCATGGAAGAGGCTACGAAAATTATGCTCGCCGATAGGAGCACCTTATACCTGATCGATTCTGATCGTGATGAATTAATCAGTTTTATTGCCCAGAAATCTGAAATTAAGGAAATTCGTCTTCCCATGGGAATTGGCATCGCGGGACACGTTGCTCGTTACGGCTGCTCGGTAAATATCGAAGATGCATATAAAACCCATTTATTCCATAATGGTATTGATAAACAAACAGGGTACAGAACCAGGACCGTCCTCTGTGTACCGATGAAGAATCGTGAGGGGAAAATCATCGGTATACTTCAAGTTCTTAATAAAAAATCAGGCATCTTTACGGAACATGATACGTGGCTTTTAAATACATTCGCTGTTTTTGCCGCTACTGCTATTGAAAATGTCCGTTTACACGAAGATAGGGAAAGAACTTTTTTGAGTACCATTAAAACGCTTGCAGCAGTAGTAGACCGCCGTGACCCTATCACGGCAGGGCATTCCGAACGTGTCGCGAGCCTCTCTGTTAATATTGGTAAAACCATGGGATTAACTAAAAACGAACTTACATTGCTCGATTATGCAGCAACCATGCATGACATTGGCAAGGTTGTAATAAAAGATGATGTGTTGTTAAAACCGGATATATTTACCACTGAAGAAAGAGAAGAAATGAACAAACATGCCCAATACACGAAAGAGATACTCAGTAAAATCTATTTTGCAAGGGAATATAAAGATGTTCCCATAATTGCAGCAATGCATCATGAACGACTCGATGGAACAGGATATCCCGATGGCTTGAAAAAAGAGCAATTAAATACGATCGGATGCATCATCGCTGTTGCAGATGTCTTTGACGCCCTTATGGCCTTTGACAGGCCTTACAAGAAGGTTCATACATTATCAGAAACATTGGATATCTTAAAAACCGAGGTTGAAAAAAACCATCTTGATGCGCATATCGTAAATATCTTTATCCAGAAAAAGGTGTACCTTAAAACCTTCCCGAAGATCAAAAATCGCGATTATCACTATATCGATGATAAGTATTGATAGAATTTGAGCTTCTCCTTCCTAAAATTGAATGTCTATGGAACCATGGCAATTTCCTGTTATCTTTACCGTTGGTGTCATAGCTGGGGTTATTAACACCCTTGCAGGAGGCGGCTCGTTGATTACCCTGCCCATGCTTATTTTCCTGGGGTTACCGGCAACCGTGGCGAATGGGACTAATCGGTTGGCGATTACGGTTCAGAGTGTGTTAGCCGTCGCTGGTTTTAAAAGGAAGGGTGTTTCGGATTTTAAGTCGAGTCTTCTTATGTCACTGCCAGCGCTTATAGGCGCTATTATCGGCGCACAACTCGCCGTTGATGTATCCGATATCCTGTTCAAAAGGATACTGGTTGTGGTCATGATACTCGTGCTCGGCCTTATTCTGTGGAATCCAATACGAATGAGGCAGGGAATTGTTCAATATGATGGAGGCATGGCCTGTTTAAGCAAGAGTCGCCGTACAGCCGGTATGCTTATTTTCTTCTTTATTGGGGTTTATGGCGGATTTATTCAGGCGGGTATTGGCTTCTTGATTATTGCAGTTCTAACCACAATTAGCGGATTAAATCTTGTAGAGACGAATAGCCACAAGGTGTTTATTGTCGGCATCAATGCGCTGTTTGCACTGATTGTATTTATCTTCAACGGTAAGATATGCTGGTCAATAGGTCTGGCCTTGGCCGCTGGCAATGGTCTTGGAGGCTGGATTGGCAGTCATCTGGCGGTTACGAAAGGCGAACGTTTTATTAAATTGATTCTTGCAATTTGTGTTACAGGAATGGTCGTGAAGCTTTTGATATAGTTTCGCTGTTACGTACACATAATAGAGAGAACACTAAACTATTTTTCAGGAGGGGGTTTCATCTTTTCCTTTGCGATTTCGATATTAAATTTTGCCTCCAGATTTGCAGGGTCAATAACGAGCACTTCTTCCCATTTGCCAATAGCATCTTTATAGTTGCCGTCTCTGTATAACGTCAGGGCTTCATCCAGCAATTTTTGTAATGCTTCTTTTCCCTGCTCGGTCGCTGTTTCCTCTGCTTTTTTCTCTTCTTCTGATTTTTTCCCGTCCTTTGCTTCTTTAATCATTTCATGCCCTTCTTCGATCATTTCCCTGGCTTCTTCTTTCATAGCCTCGCTTTGCCGCCCAATTTCAGAGTCCGTGATACGAGACCTCTGGGATTGAAGTGCAAGTATCTGGTTTTGTAAATCGGTTTTTGCCTGTTCTATTTCACGTAATTTTTGTGTAAGATCGCTTATGTTTTTCTGGGTCTCAGAGACAGTGCTTTCAATGGAACTGTCTTTTGTTTCGACTTGAGAACTAAGCGCATCCAGAGTGGTATTGAGCTTTGAATAGTTTGTGTCTATAGCGGCGGTCTTTTGCGCAAGTTCTTCGACGCGTCTTCCGAGATTTTGGGCGGAGAGGTTTAGATTTGAAAGTACCTGACCAAGTTCCAGTATTTTTTGGTCAACCAATGCCAGATGTTCTTCTTGTGTTTTGGAGGATTTTTTACTAAGTCCTACGCATCCTGCTGATAAGGAAGATATACTTAACGCAATAAAAGTTAGAAAGACATATTTTTTCATACATTATCCCTTTCAGTTTATTTAATTAAGCCGTAGTGCATGGTTTTGTCTCTTGCTCATCGAAGTTACAAAGATTGCGCTACACGTTGTGCAGGAATTCTATTTCATCTTTGGCAGATCAAAATCAAATGGAATTTCTTCACCGCCCGGGGCAACAATTACAAAGGAAATAAGGGTATTTAAGTCGATATCTTTTGCCGGGAATTTAAAGACCAGACGTGCGGTATTGCTAGGTGAATTGGGCCAAAATTCACTGGCATCTGCAATTTCTGGCGCAAATTCAAATTCGGGTTGTATTACATCGTCCTTTTGGTAAATTTTAGCAGTATAATACATTGCAAAATTATCTTCATCTCCATAGACGGTTACTGAAAAGGTAAGAGTGCTGCCAATATCTAATGCCTCCTCGATGTTCTGAATGGTAAATTCTCTGCGCTCCACAGCGGCTTTTCTGGCCTTATACGCAAGGTTATGATAAGCGGTAAACAGTGATGCCGATCCCTTGCCTTTCCCCAGCGATACTGTCCATGGTTTTGAAAAGGTTGCCATGTCCAGATTTTTATTTTTCTGCCCATATACAATGGCTTCTTGTACTTGTTCCGGAGTCAGTTTAGAAAGAAAGGCGTGTGCTGGCTTTAAAACAAATAAGCACAAAATAAAACTGAGAATACTCGTTTGCAAAAATAACTTTTTGGTCACAGATTTATTTCCTTCAATAATAGCAAAATTGTTTTTGCAGGTTTTTTAAGCATCAGTATTGTAATTATTCTGCACTGGGTTCGGCTGGCTTGGCCTCTTCTGTAGTAGCGGGCTCAGCAGATTCTGCAGATGCGGCCTCTTCTGTTGCGGCAGCTTCAGTGGATTCTGCCGCTGCCTCTGTTTCATGTTTCTCCTCTTTAGAAGGTTTTACCACATAGTTTTTACCCGTCTTTATCAGGCTTGCGCCGCCCACGATAAACATGATTCCAAACACAACTGCACCTATAAAACAAAGCATTCCACCCATATTGTTTACGAATTTCTCTACTTTTTCATTGGTCATAACCTTATCTGACTTTTCCATGACCGTTTTTTCTATTTTGTCCAGCATTATATAATTCCTCCTCATTAATTTATTGTATAAACCTAATCAGAACCGCAGGATACCTGCCTGGTTTTCTGCGGGTTCGTATATTAATGTCTTACTAAATTGTTATAATTGGATAATTCCCTGTCGGCATCTTCTTTCATTCCTTTCTCACGATATACGGATTCAAGATTTTTATATGCCTTTGCATACTTTGGATTAATAGCAATGGCCTTTCTGTATTCATTAACTTGTTTGTCAAACATTCTCTTCTCACCATATGCGATTCCCAAATTGAAGTGTGCTTCGGCGCTCTGGGGATTCAAATCGAGCACTTTCCTGTATTGCAGGATTTCATTATCCAGCAAGCCTTTTTTGCCATAGGAAACACCCAAATTGAAATACGCGTCGATATACGCAGGGTCAATCTCGATCACCCGGTTATATGCAGCGATAGATTCGTCATACATCTCCTTGTCCCGGTAGGCATGTCCCAGATTATAGAATGCTTCCAGATTGTCCGGATCGATTTCGATCACCTTTTTATAAGCGCTGATTTCATTGTCTGTCATTCCCTTTGCGCCGCATGCAACCCCAAGATTGAAGTATGCATCCATATAGCCCGTGTCCAACTCGATTGCTTTTTTATAGGAAGAAATCTCATCGTCGAACAGTTTTTTTTTGCCATAGGCCACGCCTAGATTATTGTAGAGTTTTGGGGAGCGATTGTTTATCTCAATGGCTTTCTTGTATTCCCGGATTGCATCATCAACCATACCGCGTTTATTATATTCGTTTCCCAGTTGATAATGCACATCAAAGTCTCCAAAATTGTCTGCGCCGTAACTATGGACAGCACAAGCAACATTTGTGAGCATGATAAGAAATACAAAAAAGATTTTTCTCATAAGTTTCGTTAATAAAATTAGGCTTGATAAAACCAATACATTTTAACTTGGCTAAATATTACTTATCACAAAAAGTCGCTGTAAAATTATAAAAATAAGGATATTAACTCCAACAATTTCGAATAAAGAATACCATTCTATAAAAAAAATGTCAAGTTAATATACCTGCCAAAAATGCTTGTTGTTATGGCGTCGTTGTGGCAAGTATCCTGTGGGCAATCTCAAAATAAATAACCAATCCTGTAGCATCGAGCAATGTGGCTATGAGCGGCGCGGATACGAAGGCGGGGTCTAATTTTATAAACCGAAAAAACAAGGGGATGGCCAAGCCAACGATATTCCCCACACAAACTACCGTACACAAGGATATACCAACGGTTACTGCTATTGAAATCTTTCCCAGGGAAAGGGCGGCGATGGTAAAGGCAATCAGCCCCATGACGAGTCCGAGTGTGGCGCCGACCTTAAATTCCCGCAGGAGAATGTGCCACCATTCTCTGGATTTTACTTCTCCGGTGGCTAGCGCCCGGATTATGAGGGTAGAGGATTGCGACCCGGTATTGCCGCCAGACCCGGTGAGCATGGGGATAAAATAGGTAAGGGCGATCATCGAGCTTAAAACTCCTGAATAGCTTTTCAATATCGCCTGTGATATCGTCGCGGCAATTACGAGAACGACCAGCCACGTAACGCGATTGAGGATGCGTTTAGAAAATCCTACACGAAAATATTCTTCCTCGATAGTCTGAATACCGGCCATCCTCTGAAAATCCTCGGTTACCTCTTCCTGTACAACATCCAATACGTCATCTACCGTGACGATACCTACCAGTCTGTCTTCAGTGTCTACAACGGGAACGGCCAGGATATCATATTTCTGGACAACCTGAGCCGCCTTCTCCTGGTCATCTGTAGTATGGACATAAAAGACGTTCTCGTTCATGATATCCTTGATGAGTTGTTCCGGATTGGCGAGGATGATATTCTTTAGAGAGGCGACGCCGCGCAACTTTTTGGTTTCATCAACAATGTAACAGATGTAGATAGTTTCACGGTTGGGCCCGGTTTTACGGATATGTTCGAGCGCTTTTGCAACTGTCATATCCATTTGAAGGTCTACATATTCAGGGGTCATAATGCGACCAGCAGAGTTATGCGGATAGTTCAGGAGTTCGTTAGCCTCCTTGCGTTCTACGGGTGGGAGCAGCTTGAGGAGTTTTTCGACAACATGCGCCGGTAGTTCATCAAAGAGTTGTGTGCGGTCGTCAGGCTGCATTTCTGTTAAAATTTCTTTTGCGTGCTGTTCGGTGAACTGTTTAAGAAGCTCTTCCTGTTCAACAGGCTCAAACAGGGCAAAGACCTCGGAGATTTTATTCTTATCGAGCAGTCTGAATCCCATTACCCGCTCTGTGGGATCAAGCGCTCTGAGGATGTCTACGATATCGGCAGGATGACGCTCACGAAGGAAGTCACGCAACCCTTTGAAGTCTTTGGTTTCGATGAGTTCCTTAATTTCAGGAAGAAATATCTTCGTCCATTGCATTTCCATTTGAATTTTTATGAACTTAAAAAAACTTAAGTCAAGACACTGTATTTATGCGAGTTCTTATTTCCATTTAGCATTATTATGATTTTGGTCATCGGCATCTTCAAGGGCAATGATAAAGGAGGTATCTAAAAACATGAGATACATTTAAACGTCCTCATAAAGGTATTTATCATGTTTGATAGAAATATCATTAATCCCGCTGTGACCTGGATGTTTACCGAGGTCAGAGATAATATCTTTCTCAGCTATGGCAGGTTCTATGACAATCTTTCCGTTTTCCCACTTGATATCCGCTTCTTTAATTCCCTTCAGAAACTTTTTAGGAATAACAAGCCCTTCTTTTTTAACTACAGCCTTCATGTTTTACGATCTCCTTTAGTTAGAGCGTCCTTTTCGTTTTGAAAAACATTTTTTGAAATACGTACAGCCATAATTGCAATTTATTCAACTTTCTCCACTCCCAGAGCCTTTGCCATACCCAGGAGTGTCCTTCCCAGGAGAGACCTCTTCATTTCAATTGCTTCAAAATCGCACACCTCGTCGCAGCAGAAACAACCGATGCATTTTTTCTTGTCTACGATTACCTTGCCGGTTTCTTTTGACATAGCGCCAGCAGGACAATTTCTCACGCATTCGTAACAGCGTGTACAGTTAGAGTGATTTACCGTAGAAAAGGTAGAGCACGTGTTGTCGAACATCATGGCCAGTAAAAAATTTGGCAGATATTTTCCCGCAAAATCCTGTGCGCCGCTGGAAGGTTTCTGGAAATCGGGAACGGATACATTTTCAATGGTTTCACCAACCACATTGATGGTATCTAACTCGGCATTACCCAGCCCGCGCTGATGCGCAAACCGTATGGTTGGTACTGCCAATGGCTCGAATCCTATGATACTGCTCGCTACAGCATCCATAGCCACACTGTCTTTGCTGGCGATGATCAATCCCACCTTTTTAGGTTGTCCGGCATTAGGCCCATTCCCTTCCATACCGACGATGGCGTCCATGATAATGAGGTGGGGGGGTACCATTTGATGAATATCTACCAGCGCCTTGGCAAATACGGTGGGTTTTGGAGCGATCAGATGAACGTTCTTTTTGCCATTTCCGGGAATGCTCC
>DBJWYX010000027.1:0-14540 GCA_052360825.1 Candidatus Wunengus sp. YC64 | reverse complement strand
TCCAAGGCCCTATCCTCCGGAATCCCTTCTCTATCAAGCCTTTTGGGGAGGGAGCAAGATTTTCGGGCAACATTTAAGTATAAGGAAGAGTTTCGCCACCTTGCGACTTACCCGCATCATTACCATGATGAACAGGGAAACATAAAGCCTTCGCCTCTGTTCGGAGACCCGGTCGAAGACATTAAGGTTGTGCTCCAAGAGGTGTCCGCATTCCTCTCAAAGGGAAGCCAAAAGGACCGTAGCACAGAATGTTAAAAGGAGCGTTGAGGATGCCTGATACCAAGGGGCAATGGTGGGCTTGGTGGTCGGGCCGGGGCGACAGGACCAGCTATAGACCTTCGCATCCGATCGGGCATGGGGGACCTCCACGGCCAGCACGCTGGCCTCCACTGTGGAGTCAAGATCGTTCCCGAGGTGGACTGCCCTGGCTGTTACCGGCCGCGCTGCGACGTGCGTCCCACCTGCATGGAACGGATCGCACCGGAGAGGGTGCTGGCGGCCATTCGGGAACTGCTCCCCTTAGACCACTTGCTCATGGGCGAAGTTTGGGAGACTGACGATCAAGGGCGAAGCCCAACATAGGGGTAAGGAACATGTTAACCTATAAAGCCATGTATAGGTATCTGGACGAGAGTGTTCATGCCGAAGTGCTGGATTTCCCTGGAGTAATCAGCTTCGGAGAAAATCTGCAAGAGGCTCGCCGGATGCTGGCCAGTGCCTTGGTAAACATGGCAGAGACTAACCTGCTTTATGGCGAACCGTTACCCCGCCCCAATCCGACCTGTAGCGATCCTGACGCTGATATAGAAGAACCGATCCACTTGTTGCTAACAGCAGCGTCCCGCATCGCTCTTGTGCCACAAGACGTGGTTCCATGAAACGTCGTGAGTGGAGACTTGACGATGAAACGTGCTTTGATTACAGGCATCACGGGCCAGGACGGCTCTTACCTGGCAGAGCTATTGCTCTCCAAAGGCTACGAGGTGCATGGCCTCATCCGCCGGGCCAGCACGTTTAACACCGGCCGCATTGACCACCTTTATCGAGATCCTCATGAGCCCGAGGCCAGGCTCTTTCTGCATCACGGGGACCTATCGAATTCGGAACAGTTAACCAACCTGGTCTACAACCTCCGGCCGGCTGAGATCTACCATCTGGGCGCGCAAAGTCACGTAAGGGTCAGCTTCGAGATGCCGGAGTATACCGGAGATGTCACCGGGCTGGGCACGACACGCCTTCTGGAGGCAATCCGGCGCAGCGGCATCCAGACCCGATTCTATCAGGCCTCGAGCTCAGAATGGAAACGATCGGGCTGCGCTATTTCAATGTCTTCGGCCCGCGATAGGACTCGGAAGGCCCGTACGCCGCGGTGATTCCCAGATGGATCTCGGCCATGATCAAAAACTAGCCGGTGTATATCAGCGGAAACGATGAAACAAGCCGAGACTTCTGTTATGTGGAAAACGTTGTCCAGGCGAACGTGCTTGTCGTGACGAGCGATGATCCAGAGGCGGCAATCAGGTGTACAATGTTGCTTTGAACGCCCGCACCAGTCTCAATGATCTGTGCGAACTGCTGCGCGCGCGTCTCAGAGTACATTACAATCATGTGAAGAACTACAAGGCTACGTATCGAGATTTTCGTGCGGAGGACATCATGCACTTGTAGGCAGACATCAGCAAGGCATGGCTGCTTCTTGGATACATACCGACCCACACGGGTTGCACAGGGGCTAGACGCTTCATTGACCTGGTATAGAGCAAATCAATAATTATAAGCATTTTGGGATATGGACGTTTCTAAAATATTAAGAACTGAATCCTACAAAAGGGGGATCATTATTTCATCGGGATTCAATTTTATTTCCAAGGTATTATTTTTTCTTACTAATATTATAATTGCCTATTATTTCGGAACGCAGGTTAAAACCGATATATATTATTACTGTTTATGCACTGTTTCTTTAATGGTTTGTTTCATTACCGGCCTGAACGCCTCTGTTGTCATTCCAGAATCAATGCATTTAGCTGTCCTGAAGAGCAAAGAGGAATCAATGCGTTTCATCAATTTTTTCATGTTTGCCTATATTTTTATAGGCATAGCTGTATCAATTGCACTTTTGGTGGACCCGGTAGACATATTTCTTTTAATTTCAAAATTCGAGACTAAGATTCTCCTGTCAAACGTTACAATACTATTCAGCGCTGCTCCTCTCTTTATCCTCATGATGATAGCAACATATCTTATTGACATTCTGACCTCCTTTAAATATTTCACAATACCCATGATTTCCAATGTAATTAACAGCGCTTTAGTGCTTTTCTTTTTGTTTTTCTTTCACAAAACACTCGATATAGCCAGTATTTTAGTCGGCCTGATAGTAGCATATACCTTGCAGATTTGCCTCTTATTATATGTAATGCTCACCGAACTCAACTGGAACTTTTCCTTCAAATTTATACATGTGGAGAAAAGAATAATTAAAAATATTGTTTATGCCCAAATAGGAAATTTTACAACGGCCTTATCCTCCTATGTCCCTCTTTACCTGCTCAGCGGCTTCAGCAGTGGCATCATAACCTCTCTCAATTATGGACAACGGATCGCAGACTCACCAACCATCTTTCTTTTTGCCCAGCTTTCCGCGGTTGTGGGCATTAAATTCAACGAGCTTTATGCTGAACAAAATTTTAAGGACCTGAATGAAACATTTATCACGACTGCTCATTTTTTATTATTCATCCTTACTCCTATTAGCGCAGTGATGTTCATCTTCAGCAACGAGATTACAACCGTCCTCCTTAAAAGAGGTGCGTTCAATGAATATTCTGTAAAGACAACATCGGCATTCTTAAAATATCTCTCACTCCTTTTGCCTATGTATGCCATTAACAGTCTTATTTCAAGACTGTTAATGGCGGGGAGAAAAATTCTGCAAGGTTTTTTGTATCAAATAATATTCAATGCTGCGTTGATGTTAGCTGTTTTTGGAGGTATTCAATTATTCGGCGTTATTGGTTATCCAGTGGGTCTTTTATGTTTGCACGTGGGCAATATCCTAGCGTGTTATTTCTTTCTCAAACAGTATTTCCCCATGGTTGAATATCAAAGCGTGCTTATTTATGTTGGGAAAGTATTAATGTTAAATTTAATCATCAGCTTTCCGTTGATCTTTATAAAAAATATATTCAACAACGCTAGTATTTTAGCCTCACTGACATCAGGGGCTGTCATATATTTTGTAATTATAGTCATTATGAACGAGTTTCTTAATCTGAACATTGACGTCCATAACGGATTACTTCGTTTAAAAATGTATTGCAAAATATAACCACTGGAGATCGGAGCAACAAACCATGAAATCGGTTCAAAAGCTATCTACAAAGGAACATTGGGATTCAATTTTCAAACATGTCAAGCTTCCACGCATTAACAGCCCCGATATTTACGGTTATTTCATTACAATGCAGTTTATTGACGAAGTACTGAAAGATGAAAAGAAAAAAACATTTCTCGAAATAGGTTGCGGCGCTTCGGGCTGGCTGCCTTATTTTGCCCGGAAATATAGCGTACGGGTTTCGGGACTAGATTATGCTGAGGAAGGTTGCAGGCTGGCAGAAGAAAATCTAAAAATTCTTGGTATTCGTTATGGTGAAATAATCTGCACGGATTTTTTTGCGTGGAAATCCATCAAGAAATACGACATCATTTTCAGCTATGGCGTATTAGAACACTTTGAAAATCCTGAAACGTTCATTGAATTATGTCATGCTCATCTGAATGATGACGGCATTATTATCTCGCTAGTCCCTAATCTAAATGGTATCATAGGGACAGTATCTAATTACGTGGTTCCTGAAATTTATAGGATGCACAAGGTGATATCAAAAGACGATTTAAAGGCGATGCATGAAGAACAAGGCTTTAAAAACATAAAAACAGATTATGCCGGCATTTTTTCACTCAGCGTCATTCCCTGGGAAAAAAGCAAGCTGTGCTTTTTCAAAGAGAACAGTTTACGGAGATTTTTATGTTTGAAAATTATTAGCTTGACAAGTTTGTTGTTGTCCACAATTTTCAAGAGAATCAGGCAGCAGATGACTTCACGATGCTTTTCTCCCTATTTGATTACTGTAATGAGAAAGATAGATACATAGCTAGTTTATGCATTGACCGAGATATCAGTTACTCTTTGAGAGGCATGAGACTTCTTAAAAATTTCATCCACCGTGTCTTCAGACTGTTACTCCGCTTTTTTTTTCGGTTTGACAAGTGGCACCTTAGCACTTTGTACGACCGTAAATATGCACAAGACATTATAACGTATTTAAACTCGCACGATGACATTAATCGTAAGTCGGCAATAGAAATCGGATGCGGGTTAGGAGATATCATCGGCAATCTAAAGTATAATAAAAGATTAGGCCTCGATTCCGACAAAAATGTACTTAAGGCGGCCATATTTCTTTCAAAAATAACGTTTGATTTTAAAATTCATTTCCAACATTTTTTATTTCCTACGAGCACGCTATCAGGGAAGCACGATGCAATTATTATGGTCAACTGGATACATCATGTCTCACCAGCCGTTTTAAAAAATAATATAAATATCTATTACAATAAACATCTCAATACAAAAGGCGAAATAATAATCGACACAGTCCAGTCAAGACATTATGAGTACAATCATTCAATCGATTATCTTACTGAAGGACTAGCTTGTTTAAAAATAAAATTAGGAAATTACGAAAACGGACGAGAAATATTTGCTATAAAAAATTACATTTAAGGCCCAGGAATAGACATGAAAAACTATTCATTTTATGTATGGCTGCACCATAAGGTGGGACATCAGGGAACCATACTCGATATCCTCGATGAAATGGTCAAATCCCAATGGCTTTCCCATGATTTAATACGTGAATACCAGATAGAAAAGTTGAAAGAAATAATTTTGTATGCAAAAAAAAATACAGAATATTATAAAAGTTTAGCATCGCAAATTGGTCTTAATGATGTGAGAGATATCAAGTCTATTCAAGATATTCAAAAGATTCCACCATTAAAAAAGAACGAAGTAAGGAATAATGTTAATGCATTGACGACAAAACGCAACGATCTTGTAGAGAACCAGACAGGGGGCAGCACGGGCATCCCCTTGAGATTTTTCTGCAATAAAAAGTTTATCATCCAGCAAAAATCAGCCGGGAATTACAGGGCGTATATGACGGCAGGATATAAAATTGGCGACAAACTAGGGATTATTTGGGGTTTTGATAATGGATTACCCAGGATAAATTTTGCAACGAGATTCATTAAAAATAATATATATAAATACTATGAACTAAATAGTTTTCAGCTCAGTGAAAAGAAAATCAGCGTCTTTTTTCGCACTCTGTTGAAGGAGAAGCCTCGTTATCTTAAAGGATATGCTAATTCTTTAACTGAGGTCGCTAAGTATATGCTTCAAAACAATATCTTCCTTGGCTACAAGGTCGACGCAATTTTTTCTGAGGCTGAGAGACTTGACGACTTCAACAGGAGCCAAATTGAAAAAGCGTTTGGCGGGCCTGTATACAATTTATATGGATCGAGAGAATTCGGAGTTATCGCTGTCGAATGTCCCATCCATGATGGACTGCATATAAATTTTGAACAACTTTTCGTAGAGGTTATGGAAAACGGAAAAATATTAATAACATCTTTTTTGAATCTCGGCACTGTTTTCATCCGATACGAAATTGGAGATTACGCAGAGGGGGTAATGGATCAAACATGTTTCTGCGGCAGAAGTAGTCAACGACTCGACAAAATCGTCGGTAGAGAGAGTGATATCTTCATAGCGAGTGATGGGACGTTGGTCCATGGTGAATATATTACGCATCTTTTTTATACAACTAAAAGCATCCAGCAATTTCAAATTATACAAGATAATTATAGGGATTTTAAAATCAGTATCGTATCTAACGATCCACAGAATGCAACGATCGAGTTAGAAATAATAAAATCTCGCCTAGAAGAACAATTTCATTCTCCTCTAAACATACGCGTTCACTTTGTGAACCAAATAGACAAAACAATCACCGGAAAACAAAAATTTACAATATGTTATATCAAGAGATAACAATTATCCATGAATATTAATCTAGACAATAATGTTTTCATCTATAAAATTCCTGATACTGCCTTGGAAGATATTCATTTCCCTTATAATCCCGATATTCAATATCCAGAGTATCGATTGCATTCGTTATCTGACAATAATTATATCTACCGCGCAATCCGGGATATATTTTATTCATCTGACTTAGATAAAGAGAATTATGGGACGGAAAGATGGAATCCGCTTGGTGCATTTATTCAACAAGGGGATACCGTTTTAATCAAGCCGAATTTGCTTCTCCATCGCAAAAAAAACAATACATATGAATATTTTTCAGTTGTTACACATCCTGCAATCATACGTTGTGTCGTTGACTACATCTATATTGCATTAGAGGGGAAAGGAAAAATTATTATTGGCGATGCGCCAATCAATAGTGCATACTTCAGCGTATTATGCGATAATCTAGGATTATCGCAATTAGTGAAGATGTACGCAATGAAAGATTTTTGCATAGAGTTACTTGACTTTAGATTGTATACAATGGAAAAGGATTCACACGGTATTATTCATAATAAGAGATGTGTTTATGATATAGGCAACCACATCGAGGTGAAAATTGATAAGGAAAGTTCATTAACGGAACTTGATTATAGGTTTAATAGATTTCGCGTTACTGAATACGATGGCAGTACTATGCCCATGAATCATTGCGTAGACAAGCACCGGTATTTCTTTCATAAAGCGGTTCTTGATGCAGATGTAATTATCAGTCTTCCCAAAATTAAAACCCACAGAAAAGCAGGCTTTACTTGTGCAATGAAAAATTATGTCGGGCTGAACGGTTATAAAGACTGGTTACCCCACCATACGCAAGGAAGTATTGAAGAGAGAGGAGATGAGTATCTCCATAAGAGTTTTAGAAAAAAATTAATAAGCCGGAGTTGGGATGTTAGATGGAAACTATCATCCCCTCTCCTGCAATCTTTTTTCTTACTCTTCGAAGAAATTATTCTTAATACAGCAAGGTTACTGCCGTTTAGAGACACCTATTTTGAAGGATCGTGGTATGGGAATAAAACGCTCTCCAGGACCATAAACGATTTAAATCGGGCCGTTATCTATTGCGATAAAAAAGGAGAATTACAAAATGCTCCGCAGCGAAGACTTCTATATTTAGTCGACGGAGTAATATGTGGAGAAGGAGAAGGTCCTATGGAAGCGACTCCGAAAAGGTGCAACGTATTGCTCTGGGGGTATAATTCCTTTGCGATTGATATGGTTGTTGCTAAGATTATGGGATTTGATCATAAAAAGATTGATACATTACAAGTTTGTCGCAACATAATGAATCATAAAATATTTGATGGCGATTATTCTAATATAAAGATAATGAACAATGTAGACAAGACTACACATACTTTGTCAGAAATCAGAAATATTATAGGATTTTCTTTCAAACCTTCGAGTGGTTGGCAAGGGCATGTTGAGTTAGAATAAAACGCATGATCTACTTTACTGTGACAATAGATGTGGAACCCGACTGCTCTCCCAGCTGGCACTATTCAGATCCGTTGACGTTTTACGGTGTCTCGATTGGCATAAAAGAGAAACTGCAGCCGTTATTCAATAAGTACGGCATCAGGCCGACCTATCTTATCAATAATGTGGTCATCGAAGACGGAAAAAGCGTAGAAACGCTTGCCGCCTTGGAGGGTAACTTCGAATTGGGCACCCATCTTCACCCTGAATTTATAGAGCCAAAGAAACAATTTTATGACTATGCAGGCAAGAAGGCCGAAGCAAACCAATGCGCTTTAGACCCGCGCATTGAGTTTCTCAAATTACAAAATATCACGGAACTTTTTACCAAAAAGTTCGGCTATTGTCCTGCGTCCTTTCGTGCCGGGCGGTTCAGTGCGGGGCCCAACACAATAAAAAGCCTGGAACTGCTCGGTTATAAAGTTGATACGAGCGTTACACCGCATGTGAAATGGAATGACGCGACGCGGGAAATGCCTGTTGACTTTACAAGAGCAGGAGAGCAGCCCTATTTTATAAAAAAAAATTCTATTATCGACAAGGACATAAGGGGGAACATTTTAGAAGTGCCCGTTTCAATTATACAGAAGAACACGTTTTTCGGAAAAAAGAATATCTGGCTGAGACCGTCCCATTCCACTTTTAAAGATTTTTTGTCGCTTGTAAACATATTTCACGAAAAATATTCCCATGAAGGCAACTATGTGTTAAACATGATGTTCCACAATGTTGAAGTCATACCGAATAAGAGCCCTTATACCAAAAACGACAAGGATTGTAGGATTTTTTTAAATACCCTAGAAAATTTTCTTGCTCATTGTAAAAACAATAATATTAAAAGCGTTACACTTACGCAACTTTATGACATATACAGGCATAAAAGATAAATTAGGCATTTTATTCATCGTCGTTTCGTTTTATCCTCTCCCAATGGGAGGAGCCGAAATACAGAGCAAAAGGCTGAGCGATCAGTTCGTTCAGAAAGGCATCCCCATATTCATCCTTACGACCGGAAAAAGAAACTTGCCGAAGGAGGAGATGCTTGAGGGGATTCAAGTCCATCGGGTCAACTCCTACCTCGATTCGCTGAAAGACGTCCTCTCTTTTTTATGCAACAGGGTTCACACGAGAAAAAGGAAAAAGCATCTGATGAAGAGGGGCAATGATATTTTAATAAAATACGAGACATTGATTGGCTTTCGAGAAATCGCCTGGGGCTTATTATTCTTTTGGGGCAGTTTTTGTTTTTTGCTCAAGCACGGCAAAAAATTCAAAATAATTCAAGTAAACACCGTTGAAATGGCCGCAGTAATAGGAGCCTTGCTGGGGAAAATCTTCAGAAAAAAGGTTATCATCAGAGACTCTACGATGAATGGCCTTGTTAAACTCGGCTATGCCCCCCTCGGAAAATATTTGCAGCGTATCGTAGTCAAAAATTGTCACTTTGTCGCAATGACGCAGCAAATCGAGGAAAATTATAGAAAAGTTGGCGTTGCAGCGGACAAGATTTCAAGAATACCCAACGGCATAGAGATACAGGAAATTATAAGGAGAAAAAAATTCGATTTTAAATGTCTTTTCGTCGGCAACTTATACCAGCAACCCGCTAAAGGCGTTGATATCTTACTGCGGGCTTGGAAACGGATAGTTGCCGCGTTTCCCCATGCGACATTAACGATTGTCGGAGACGGGAATACGTCCGAGTATTACAATTTTACCAAGGAATTGTCGATTTCCAGGTCTGTTCACTTTATGGGTAAACAAAATCCAGGACAATTTTATCTCGATGCCGATGTATTTATTCTGCCGTCTCGCAGAGAGGGCATGTCAAATGCACTGATCGAGGCCATGATATACAAATTGGCAATAGTCGCGACCGATATATCGGGAAGCCGTGATTTATTAAAAAATAACGTCAACGGGTTATTGATTCCTCCAGAAAATATCGGTAAGTTATCCGATGCTATTATCTATCTGTTCAATAACCCTGCCCTCTGTTTAACATTAGGGAACAATGCACGGAAAACTGTTGAAGAACATTGTGACATTAAAAAAGTTGCCGAGAAATATATTGAATTATACGATTTTGATGATGCAGCCACAGTGTGAGGTAATTTAAGAACTCGAATCCCGCGCCATCCAAGGGTTTAAGGATTCAGGGGTTGCAAGATCAAGCGGATTTCTATAGACCTTGCGGTTTGCTTTTGGAATTTTGGCTCCCAAGGCCTTTGAAAACAGGGCCTTCAGCCGCAGCAAAATTCCAAATCATTTTCCCAAGGTCTATAGATGCCATCGGGAAAACCCTCTCTCCAAACCCTTGATTTTCTTAGACCTCCTGGGAACGCTTTCCCAGAGCCGCTCTCGAGTTCTTAAACTACCTCACAGTGTGATAATTTCTTACGAGATAAACTTATCCTGTCCCGCAACAAGTCTTTGTGCCGGTTCAGGAACAAAAAATACGGACATGGCTTCGGTAAAATGACAAATGTTTTCATGGTAATCAACCGTTATTTCCCTTTTGTCGGTGGTAATGAGACCCAATGTAAGATATTGAGTGAAGCGCTTGTGACCAAAGGTGTCAACGTTTCTGTCGTCACAACCTGGCTCTATGGTACACGATTATATGAAAATATAAACGGTGTTCGTATTTTCAGGATATTGCCTCCGGTCTGGTCGAAAATCTTATGGCCTACGGCATTCTTATCTAATGTGGTCCTGTTTTTATTTTTACTGATAAGAAAGAAAGAATATGACATCATCCATGCCCATCAGGCCCTCTGGCATGCATTGGGAGTTGTTATTGCTGGTAAACTCCTTAATAAAAAGAGCGTAGTGAAGGTGGCAGGAGGAGGACCATCAGGAAATATCGCTTTCTGGCAAGAGAAAAGCATAACAGGCTCGATAGCCATTGCCATATTAAAAAAGGCAAGTTGTGTTGTTTCTGTGTCGGAGGAGATTGCTTATGAATTAGCTCATGTGGGAATTCAAGGGAACACGGTCTCAATTTCTAATGGTGTTAAGATCGAAGAGAGACAGAAAGATAAATCAGATTTTTTTGAGATGCAAAATATCAGGAATCGGTATCAGAAGGTCGCTACTTATATTGGGAGGTTATCTGAGGAAAAGGGCGTTGACATACTGCTTAAGGCATGGAAACAAGTGAACAAAAAGGAGAAGCAAGCTGTCGTTGTCATTGTCGGTGATGGCCCACAAAGAGAGGAATTATCAAAATTTGTCAAAGATAATGAAATGAATGGGAATGTATTTTTTGTTGGAGAGAGAAAAGACATTGCAAGTTATCTCCAAGGAAGCGATATCTTTATATTACCCTCCAGAGGAGAAGGAATGTCTAATGCCTTACTAGAGGCGATGTCCTGTGGTTTACCCTGTATTGTTTCCAGAGTGGGTGGTAATTTAAAATTAATTAAGAATAGAGAAACAGGCATGTTTTTCGACAAAGAAGATTCACAAGACCTTATGGAGTGCGTTATTGAAGTGTTTCATGATAAAAATTTGGCTTTTAAATTGGGGAACAATGCCAAAGAATTTATTAAGAGAGAATTCTCAATTGAGGCCATTGCTACTCAATATTCGAAATTATATCATAGAATTTTGGATCAAAGACAGGTCGTCTAATTCCTCTTCTGAATGTCTAGAGACCTGCCGAGAGGATTTCGTCCGTCCTCTTTCCAGTCCCTGCCTGCTGAGCATTATCATTCCGGTTTACAACGCCGAAAAAACCCTCGGAAGAATGCTGGGGTCGCTTAACAACATGGCTCAGGGGTCAAAAGAACATACAGAGGTCGTTATAGTTGATGATGGTTCACATGACAGGAGCATGGACATTGTTGAGCAGAAAAAGAGGGATTTATCGCCCATCCAGTTTGTCATCATAAAACGAGAGAATTGGGGGACTGCAACTGCAAGAAATGTCGGCTTGAAGCATTCCAGAGGAGAGTGGATATTTTTTTTAGACGCAGACGATGAATTGGCATTTGATCCCATTCCTTATCTTAATCAATCTTCAAATTTTTCGGTAGTTGGATTTTCTGTAAGGCTTTATAAGGATCTTAAATTTCAAGGAATACGACATCCCATTTTAATTACTCCTAAAAATCATTTTGATATTTTCACAGCAGCTAATGTCTTTACAATTTCTAACATCATTTTCAAAAAAAATAAAATAAAATCATTGTTTGATACCAGCTTTATCTACATGGAGGATTGGCTCTTTTGGATGATGAACCCTTCGATCTTTGATAACATGAAAATATTCCACAATATGATTTCAGCTATTATCCATTCACATGATGGAAATAAAAGCTCTAACTACGTTAGCGCAGGAAAATATAGAAAAAAAGCTGCTGAAGAGATTCTTACGAAATTTGGAGATAGACTTACCCGAAAACAAAAAAACAATCTGATGATTCAGGCACAAATTGGATTGATCCAGCAGGGGAAAAAGATAACGTTAGACACATTTTTAAGATTCTCTTGTGATATGAAACTCTATATGAAACTGATCATATACTTTTTACTCCGAAGTAATTTTGGTAAATTTGATTTCTATGGCCGATAGGGAAGGTTATGGAAACTATACAGCCTCCATCATCGTCTTAAACTACACCGGGCGCCATTACCTGGAGCGGTGCCTGGCCTCCCTGCGGAGGCAGACCTTTCAGGGGTTCGAGCTGATCCTGGTGGACAACAGCTCCACCGACGGCTCGCTGGAGCTGTTGGAAAAGCTCGATCTGCCAGCATTACGGCTGGTCGCCAACCCGGAAAACCTGGAATTCGCCCGCGGCAACAACCAGGGGATCGCACAGGCCCGGGGCCAGTACATCGTGACGCTCAACAACGATATCGAGGTGGACGAGCGCTGGCTGGAGGAGTTGATCCGGGCCGCCTAATCGAGGGAAGATGTGGGGATGGTGGCCTCGCGCATCGCCCTCTTTGACCGGCGCTCCCGGTTGGATTCGGCCGGGATGGCCAAAGGGTTCTGAAAACGGCCCGAGTCGCAGTCTCCTTCAATAGATGTTGGAAGAGGTCGGCCTCTTCGATGAAGACTTCATGGCCTGCTGCAAGGTTGAAACCCCAAGGCGAGAAAGGAGTTAAATGATGCAAAAAATGGTTTTGAAAGAAATCAGAATTAAATTACCAGGTGATTTGGTTGAAACAATTTCAAGCAAAGAAATAATTGCCATGCTATTAGATAAGGCATTAAACAGGACTGAGTATTATCGAAGTAAATGTAATGAATTTCAAGAAAAACATGGCATGGATTTTATATCTTTCAAAAAAAAAGTAGAAGAAGTTGAAGAAGAAGTATTTACAGATTGGGACGATTTAATTACATGGGAAGGATATGAGCTTGGATATAGTGAATGGGAGAAAAAATATGAGGAATTAAAAAGTTGCATGGAATAATATCTGCACTAAAAGAATCTAATTTATTTTCATCTATTGATGTTATTGATTTTATAGACGAAATATCTGTAAGATTAATTAATATAAGAGCAAAGTTTTTAAATAGAACAATCTTATATATTACAGAATTACATACAATGAATTATCAAAAATATTCTTACCACTGGCAGAGGGAGGATGGAGAATTAATAGTTAGATGGGATAATAAGCCGCATTGGAAAGCTCTTAAGACCTTCCCATATCATAAACATGAACAAGGTAAAGTCCTTCCATCTCATAGAGTCAATGTTGATGATGTAATAGAAGAAATAAAGGAAAAAATTACCAGAAATTCGGCATCCCAACCTTGAGATCTCGTTATTGTTGCGGATCCTCCTGAAGGCCAATTGGGATGGGCTTCGCGGCCTGCCCTGGCTTCTGCCCCGGCGGCGGCTCATTCAGCGGGGAAGGAGGCTATCAACCTGGGAGCTCTATCGGCTGCTGAGAAGGCACCGGCTCTCCGCCAGGGAGATCGCCTGGCAGGAGTGAGGTGCTTGACGCGCGATCAACTCTGGGATAGAATACCACTGATGTAGATGATAATGGCTTTCGTGTATTTGATAAAGGGAAGCGATCATGGTATCTATTGAATTCGACGTTATTGTCTTTAAAGAGGGGCAAGTATTTATTGCTTATTGCCCAGAGCTAGATGTTTCGAGCTGCGGAAATACCATCGAGCAATCCAGGGAAAATCTTAAAACTGCTGTGAGGTTATTTCTGGAAGAAGCCGAGAAGATGGGAACGCTGGAAGACATTCTGATTGAAGCAGGCTATAAGAGGGATAAGGCTGACAGATGGCAACCACCTCGCATTGTGGCAACAGAAGTAATGGGTATCGGATAATATGCCAAGGATCACCCCAATCCCTGCTGGCCAGCTACGGAGGGTCTTTGAAAAAGCCGGGTTCAAGTGCGTCCGTATCGAGGGAGATCATTTTGTTTATACCAAAGCAGCAGTTCAAAGGCCGGTTGTGATACCTGATTGGCCAGAGGTTCCAGTGTTTATCATCAAAAACAATCTAAGGACTGCAGGCATTTCAAGGGAACAGTATTTTGCTCTATTAGAGGTTTAACCCGACTTTCGGTAAAATCCTGCAAATGCAGTAATGCCAAGGCTTTTAGGAAATCCCGGAAAACCCGGTAAAGTTGTACTGCCACTAAACATAGCGAACACATTTTGGTCGGGTGGGGACGCCCGACCCACTGGTGGGACAGGCGTCTCGCCTGCCCAAGGCAGAGCCTGAAGATGTACAGCATGTCTGGTGGCAGTACAACTTACAAACAATGCGGCGCCTTATTACAGTTGAAGATATCATCAGATGATTGAAGCTGGAATTCTATAGGAAGATGAGCGCATAGAGTTAGATGGAGAGATGGTAAAAATGATACCGATCAGTAGCCGACATGCCAGTTGTGTGGATCGTCTCAAC
>DBJWYX010000026.1:0-14552 GCA_052360825.1 Candidatus Wunengus sp. YC64 | reverse complement strand
GGATCTAATTTCCTGAATCATCTCTTCGGCTTCATTCAGTCCAATGGGCGCTATTCGGAATGAGACGTCTTTTAGTATTTCAATATAGATTCCACCGAGACCGAACATCAATAAGGGACCAAACTGTGGATCACGTGACATCCCCAGGATTACCTCCTTGCCTCCGGTAACCATCTGCTGCACGAGAACCCCTTTAATATCTGCGTCTGGCATGAGGCGTCGCGCCTTTTGGGTTATTTCGCAAAAGCAATTCCGTACCTCTGTCTCATTTTTTACCCCAACCCTAACTCCTCCAAAGTCTGATTTGTGGAGGATGTCTGGTGAAGAAATCTTTATGACAACAGGATACCCAATCTCCTCTGCCGCCTTTACAGCCGATGGTTCTGTAGCAGCAAGAA
The DNA here is from genome assembly GCA_052360825.1 of Candidatus Wunengus sp. YC64. Classification (GTDB taxonomy): domain Bacteria; phylum Planctomycetota; class Brocadiia; order Brocadiales; family Brocadiaceae; genus Wunengus. The sequence continues at coordinate 14,154 of DBJWYX010000026.1, read as the reverse complement.
TACTTTTGGGAATCCTGAAACCATAGGCGGAGATAACCTGTCTGGCTTCTTCTTCGTTCAGGTGTTGTCGGCCTGTTTGTTTCATCTTCTCAAGGAAAGAAGCCACGTTTTCTTTCTGAACGTCAAATATTTTTGCTTTTGTCGCTGGTCGTTTTTGCCACAGGGTGTATTTATACATCGCCTCAATGGCGGTTACTGCGCGTTCAGGAAAGGAATAATTCGGCACTTTTCTTTGGCACATAATCTTTAAACTGTTTTCAATCCTTTTACCACCCATGAATGAGGTTACAATAGGTTTGTCAGTGCGATTTGAAATTTCAGTAATCACCTCTGCGGTCTTTTCTATCTCCGTCATTGCCTGGGGAGTCAAAATAATAAGAACTGTATCCACATCGGGATCTTCCACTACTTTTTCGATAACGAATTTATACCGATCTGCTTTGGCGTCTCCCAGCACATCGACAGGGTTGTATACATTTGCCATAGCCGGTAAAAAAGAACGAAGGGTATCTATAGTATTTTTGGAAAACGATGCCATTTTCAATTTCGACCGCTCTACCGCATCCGCGGCGATAATGCCGGGTCCTCCGGCATTTGTTATCAATGCTATATGTGGTCCTCTGGGTAGCTGTTGAAAGCTGAAAATTCTGGCGTAGTCGAAAAGTTCCTCGATCGTTTTTGCCCGGAGGATTCCTGATTGTTTAAAAGCCGCATCAAATGCGTTTTCAGAGCCAGCCAGTGTTCCGGTATGCGAAGATGCAGCCTTTGCGCCTGCCGTGGTGCCTCCTGATTTTACTACGATCATCGGCTTTTTTTTAGTCATTTCTTTGGCTGTGCCAATGAATGCAGCGCCGTTTTTTACCCCTTCTAAATAGACGAGAACAACCTTTGTTTGGTCATCGTTTTCTATGGCTTTTATAAGGTCTACTTCATTGATATCTGTCTTGTTTCCCATGCTGATAAATTTAGAAAATCCGATGCATTCATTCACCGCCCAGTCCAAAATCGAAGTGCAGAGCGCCCCGGATTGTGAAAAGAACGCAATATTGCCCGGCGCGGGCATATCAGCGGCAAAAGAGGCGTTTAAGGCAGATTGCGTGTCTATCAGCCCAAGACAATTCGGCCCGAGCATCCGTATAGAATGCTGTTTTATCTTTTGGTATAATTCCCGTTCCCTTGCGGCTCCGTCAATGCCGCTCTCTTTGAAGCCTGCGCTGATGACGACAATCGAATCGATTCCTTTTTCAATGCACTCGTCAACGGTTTTCCCAACATAAGGAGCGGGCACAACAATTACAGCCAGATCAATCTTACCTAGGATTTCCTTAAGAGCAGGATATGTTTTAATCCCCAGGATATTATCTGCATGAGGATTTACCGGATATATCTTGCCTTTAAATCCATGTTTGACAAGATTTTTGAATAAGTCGTGCCCTACTTTGCCCTCTTCACGAGAGGCGCCGACTACAGCAACTGTCTGAGGTGAAAAGAAATGTTCCAGCATAAATTTAGAAGAGAGGTTTTTTCTCTCCTAGTCCCTTTCTTTCTAAGGTGTTTGTCGTAGTAGTTCCATGCTCGTCCTTTGGTAACAAATCGAACATGTTTTTAATCGATTTGGTGAATGGTTTAAACGGTACGGGATGTGTTTCTGGCTTTAAAAAGGTTCCCCCGATTTCTACCATAGTTAATTGTTTTCTTACGCCACCCACCACAAGGTCAAACAGTTTTCCCACAATAGGGATTTGGGAAAAAAAGTCCCTGCTGAACCCTGCGACAATACTTATGTGCATGTTTCCACTAAGGTCGATGTTTCCCCGTCCGTTGAGTTCTATGGAGTCGCTGTAAACTTTTCCTTCATCGATGTGGATAACGCCGTCTTTGACAACGAACTTTGCCTGTGCGCTGTGAAAACTTTCTTTTTTCGGTATGCTAAGGTTAAGAAAATTAAACACGCTATAGATGATGGGAACGCCTGAGAGGTATCCTTCGTTTACATTGAACTGCCCTTCGGCAGAGAAATTTTTTGGATCGGTGCCGATTCCCCGATATTTAATCCTGCCGTAAAGAAGCCCTGACCACTGTTTTTCTGTTTTCGCAACCTTTTGGGCAAGTTCTTCCAGTATGATTCTTGAGAAATTCAACTCGCCCTCGTATTGATAGGGATCGGTATCTATATTGACGGATAAGGTCCCTTCCACATGCCCGCCGCAGCATTTGGCATCGATATGTTTGCTTAAAAAACGACTTTTATTGATTTCCAGTCTTCCTCCGATCCCACTGAGAAAAATATTGTATTTTCTGTCACTCATCTCACAGTCCTTGAGGTTGATCTCTATTGAATAACTGTTGTCCTTTTCTTCCTTAAAACCCTGGAAATTGGCAATGAGGTCTACCTTGCCGGAGGGTTTCAGATTTGTCCACAGCTTTTCGCCTATCCCCATGGTGGGTAAATCTTTCAATAGAGATTCTGTGATGGATAAATTTGGTATGTGGAGGTTAAATATCTTTCGGTCATTCTTTATATCATAGACACCGTTTAATTCGGTAAAAATGGACTGTCCGCCGCATTGGATAAAGCCACCGGTATCCGTAAACAAGATGATATTGTTACACAGCTTTACTTGTCCGTTTACATGCGATATAGACAGAGGGAAATTCAGAGGGTTGATTTCTAAATCCTTGCAATTTACCGCCAGGAAGCAGCTGCTTTCCTGTTTTTCTCCTTCATTATACTGGTAGGTTAGGTCTACCAGTCCAGCAGGCCGAATCTTTGACCATACCTGCTCACCGTAATCGGGGATGTTTTTTAAGAATTCCTGGTTTAGGAGCAGATTTGGAATTGTCATCACAAAGGTTTTTTTGGTGCCATAGAGGTCGAATTCGCCTTTGAATTCAGCCTGAGAAGTACAGTTTCCGCTTTTGACGTATCCAACAATTCCCTTGAGATACAATTTCTCGGTGTTCAGTTCAACGTCACCATTCAAATTGTAAATCGGAAATAGCCAATTTTTATACATGGCTTCAACGCCATTAAGATTGACGTTGATGACGTGATCCATTTTCTTTTGCTTGTTTTGATTGTTAAAACTTGCCCTGCAGGACACATTGATCGTTCCCGTGGGTTTATAATCATTCCAGAGCATCTTGCCAATGTATGGAAATCGTGCCAAAAATTCCTCGTTCAACATAATATTCTTCGCATTTGCCTCAATTTCTAAGCTGGGAACATTAGGATGCAGATTCATGGTAAAAGAATAATTTCCCAGGAATTCGTCATCTATATTTCCTTTGATGATGATATCTTTAAAAGAACCGGCATAAGGCAGGAATGTGATATTGACACCCGACAACTTGATTTCCGGGCTGTTTGTTTGTGTATTTTCCTTGATATGAATCTTTAAGTCCCGAATCTCGACGCCCTGATTTAATATATCCATGTAGGCTGGCATCTCAATCTTGTCAAAGTTTGCCTTGAATGCATCCAGGAGTGACCAAATATCCGTAGGCTTTTCGATGGTCAATTCAGGGGCAATAACGACCGCATTGTAGATATTGAGCTTTCCCTTGAGAAGACTCTGCGGGGAATGTTTTATAACGATTCTGGGGATTTTTAAAGACTTGCCCAATACATCTTCGGAGGTGCCTGCAAAAGAGAGGTTGTCAATGATAATCCCTTCCAGAAAATCCATGTGTGCACGTTCAATTTCTGTTTCTCCGAAATCTTTTAATGCACTTAATAAACGACTCTTTATTGCCTCATCCGAAGTCGTCCTTTTGATAAAGATATACCCGGATACGCCTATTCCTGTGAGGAAACAAATGATGATAGAGATAATAATTAAAAATTTTTTCATTCAATTTCCTTTTTGGTTATAAATAAGTATTAAGGTTACTGATATTCCAGATTTATTTCAAGTTTAAATTTGTAAAAGGGTTAAAATAAACATGATGTAAAAATCCTTGCCGTACACGAGAAGTTGGCATATAATTTAGCGGTATTGTAAAGTAAGCGGGACGCTGATTTTCGCAGATATACACAGATTATATTTTGATTCTTTATGACAAATAGAGAAACACTGGAAAAAGAGTATCCAAACTATAAAAGGTGTATTAAAGACGCTTTTGAATTGGGACAGTCCCATATTTTCAAGTGGTGGGGCGTAATAACTCCTGCAGAACAGAAACACCTATTAGAACAGACAGCCACGATTGATTTTCAATTTGTACATAAACTTTTCAATGACAACCGCCAGAAAACCCAAAATACCCTTCAGGGAGATTTAGTTCCACCTCAGATTATAACCGTTCCTAAAAATGCTTCTGAACTGGCGCTTGCACAAAGGGCAAGGCAGATTGGGGAGGCATCTTTACGAAATGGCGAGGTTACAGTTCTTACGGTTGCCGGGGGACATGGAACAAGGCTGGGGAGTAACGGGCCAAAAGGAACGCTCCCTATTGCGCCGATCAGTGGTAAGAGTATCTTTCAACTCCATGCAGAAAAAATACGTGCAGTCCAGCAAAAATACGACACCTGCCTTCCCTGGTACATTATGACGAGCGAAACGAACGACTCCGCAACGCGAGATTTTTTCCAGTCAAATAGATATTTTGGATTAGATTCAAAGCAGGTGGGTTTTTTTACTCAGGGTATGTTTCCTGCTGTAGACCTTGACGGGAAATTGCTGATGAATTCCAAGTCTGACATCGTTATGAGCCCCAACGGCCACGGAGGCACAATCATTGCCCTCAGGGAAAAGGGCATTCTCAAAGATATGGAAAAGCATGGTATTAAACATATTTTTTATCATCAGGTTGATAATGTGTTAGCAAAGATTGCTGATCCTATTTTTATTGGTTACCATCTGAAGAATGAAGCAGAGATGTCACTGAAAATTGTTAAAAAGTGCCATCCGGAGGAAAAGGTGGGTATTGTGGTGGATATTGATGGGCATTTACAGGTGATTGAGTATAGTGAACTGAGTCAGGAGGATATGTATGCAAGGAATGAGGATGGTGGTTTGAAATATAATGCGGCAAACATTGCGGTTCACATGATTCGTATCGATTTTCTTGAAAAAATATATCAACACGGAGACGCCCTTCCTTTCCACGCCGCACTGAAAAAGGTACCTTACCTGGACGAAAAGGGTGACACGATCAATCCGGAGAAAAATAATGCCGTTAAATTTGAGAGTTTCATCTTCGATGTGCTGAAACATGTTGAGAAGGGTATGATAATGGAAGCGCTTCGCGAAGATGAATTTTCGCCGATAAAAAATATGGAAGGGGAGAATTCTCCAACTACCGCAAGACAGGACATGGTTAATTTATTCGGCCGATGGCTGTGTAATGCGGGCATTTCTATTCCTATGGATAATCATGGAAATGTCGTTGGCTTAATCGAGATTAACCCATGCTTTGCACTGGACGAAGAGGAGTTAAGAAATAAGATAGATAAACATTTGCAGTTTAACGGCAATTTAATGGTATAAGAATTTTCACCTGTAATTACCATTTCGTCCCCTTCGTATTTGTCATTCCTTCGCCTTGTGTCATTCTGAGGCAAAGCCGAAGAATCTTAAGGCTCAGGACGGCGTCTGAACGAATCAGTGAAGAATCTTTTTTACTCAGGGTAAACTCCGGGAGAAATCTTGAAGATTCCTCGCTCCGCTCGGAATGACAGCCGAAGGGGAGATTTCATCCCCCTATGTGACCGAAGGTCATGGATGTTTCATTTTAATTAAGCGGTTTTCGGGCGAATATGAAGCATAAAAATCCCCCTTAGACTTCGTCGTGAGCGCTCAGTCGAACGAAAAGGGGGTTAGGGGGTTGTAAAATAACCCAGGAAAAAACACAACCCCATGAATCCCCCTTTAGTAAGGGGGACTTAAAGGAGCTAACTTTAGCCTATAAACTATTATGATACATACAAACGAGGATATAAATGGAAGGTAAGCAATCAATACACGTGGATTTTAACAATATGATGGCTGATACAATCGGGCAGCAACACGGCATTACTGAACAGGAATTGAAAGCCCTCGAACCGCTGGCAAGCCGATATGTGAATGATGTAAAAGAGGAACGCATTAAAGGTAAATTGCCATTTCTTGATTTACCTTACCAAAAAAATATTACAACAGAGATAATCAAAACTGCAAATTCTCTCAAGGGAAAATTCAAAAACCTTGTGGTGGTGGGTATTGGCGGGTCTGCACTGGGCAATATTGCTATCCATACAGCATTGAGCCACCCCTTCCACAATATCCTTACTGACCAGGAAAGGAAGAGCGTCCCACGTGTTTTTGTACTTGATAATGTTGATCCTGACAGATTCTCAGGACTTCTGGATATCGTTAAACCTGAAGAAACCCTCTTCGATTTCATCACAAAGTCCGGCACTACAGTTGAAACAATGGCTCAATTTTTAATTATAACCAAGCGATTGCGTGATAGGCTGGGCAAAGATTACAAAGATCATGTTATCACAACTACGGATAGCGAAAATGGTACTTTAAGGGAAATAACGAGGCGCGAGGGTTTCCGGTCTTTTGAGATTCCGGCTGGAGTTGGGGGGAGATATTCAGTGTTAACGCCCGTTGGCTTGTTTTCTGCGGCGATGAGCGGCGTTGATATTGAAGCCTTGCTGGATGGAGCGGTGTTTATGGACAAAGTTTGTAAGTCTGACAATCTATGGGAAAATCCAGCGCTCATGGGCGCTGCGCTCTGTTTTTTGAGTCATACCAAAAAATGTAAAAATATATTAGTCATGATGCCTTATTCTAATGCACTTAGTGGAGTAACCGATTGGTTCTGTCAACTCTGGGCGGAGAGTCTTGGTAAAAAGTTTTCGTTAAATAACGAGGTTGTCCATACTGGTTCGACACCGGTAAGGGCTATTGGTGTCGTGGATCAGCACTCGCAGCTTCAGCTTTATATGGAAGGTCCCTATGACAAGGTCATAATTTTCCTGGCAATCAAGAGGTTTAGCAAGGAAGTATCTATTGTAAGTGGAAATGATGTTGAAAGTGATTTGGTTTATCTCAAAGGACACTCACTCAACAATGTTATGGAGGCAGAGTTTAAAGGGACACGGCTTGCCTTAACAGAACACAATCGCCCGAATTGTACGATTACACTCGATGAGCTTTCTGCATTTACCCTGGGGCAGTTATTCTATCTGTTTGAATTACAAACGGCATATGGAGGTAAGCTTTACAACGTCAATGCATTTGACCAGCCCGGTGTCGAGGCAGGAAAGATCAATGCCTTTGCAATGCTTGGCAGGAAAGGATTTGAACAGAGAGAGAAGGAGATTAATAACCTGTTACAAAGACCACAGAGAAAATATTGCATTTAGAGTTTATCCCGAAAACAAGAACTGTCATTCCGAATGAAGCGAAGCGGAATGAGGAATCTTTTTGTTTCTTCACGGAAAGATTCCTCGCTTCTTCGTCGCTCGGAATGACACAAAGCGAAGGGGTCGAAATGACAAGATAGAGATGGTTGTTAGCCTTGGTGGAATTGCCAACAATCTGAGAATTGTACAAATCCAGCGGAAGCAGAAGTCTGCAAGTGCTATGTTGTTGAAACAATGCTGAGGAGCAGAGGAGAAACGGAAAAGCTCCTTTGTTCTCATGTCCCATCATATGGTCAGCATTAGGTCTTTGCGATTATTGATTTGATCCAGCTAGCGCGGAGATAGAAGTTCTTCTATGGTTTTTCTTATATTTCCCGCTTCTCTGTTTTTTGGATCCAGCTTCAAAAACTCATTAAAACAGTATAATGCCTTTTGAACATCTTTTTTGTAATTTAGGTAGATTAATCCGAGATTTTTGTAAGCATTGGGATAATTTGGTTTTTGCCGTATAGCCTCTTCTATTTCCAGAATTGCCTTGTCGAATTGTCCCTTGTTGGCATAAGCCGTGCCCAGGCAACTGTGCGCTTCGGCATGATCTGGTTCGTAATGGATAGCCAATTCAAATTCACCTATCGAGGCGTCTAAAAGTCCTTTCTTAAAATAGGCAAGCCCCAGGTTATAATGGGCATCATAATAACTTGGCTTAAGCCGGATGGCATCTTTGAATTTCAGAATTCCTTCATCGAAGCGTTCCTTGTCTATCAAGATATTACCCATATTATTGTGGGTAAGGGCGGAGTTTGGGTTTACTGCCAAAACACGATAATATTCTTGTAACGCTTCTTCTTTCATGCCTTTTTTTTGATAAGCCATTCCTAAATTATGATGATATTCAGGGTCGGACTCAAGAGCTATTGACGCTTGAAATTCCCGAATTGCCAAATCAGTTTTATCCTTTTGAAGGTAAATCATACCCAGGTTGTTATGCGCCCTGGAGCTGTTGGGTGAATCTTCTACCGTTTTTGACCAAAAAATAAACGGGTTTATCCAAACTTTATTTCTTTTGATGGTAGCTAGTGAATAAGGGATGACAACGAGTAGGGTCAGGCACGTTATAAATATGGCGGACAGGCGATAGGAGTCGGGTTTTGAGAGGTTGGGAAGTTGAGAAGCCGGGAAGTAAAGATTGCTATTTCCCAATCTTTCTGTTTTCCAATCTTTTCTTGAGGTAAATGCACATATCTGTTGCCAGATTTCGAGTAAAATGTATGCCAGTATTGCACAAAATCCAACCGAGGGAAGATAGAGATACCTTTCAGCCATAATGTTGGCTATGGGCATAATGTTCATCATGGGAGCCAAGGTAACAAAAAACCAGAGCATAAAGAAAAAAAGACGCCTTGAATGATTATAAAATTTGTAAGTAATTACACCAATTACACTCAGAAATATCATGCCAAGAATAAAAGTTCCGGCACATGGGGTTTTGGTATGTGCTATAATATATTCTGCGTTGAAACTGATGGGAAAGAATAATAATTTTATGTATGAGCAAAAGATTTTTGGCATGGTTAACAGGTTTACCAAAAAGCTATTATCTGGATACGTTAACTGTTTTTCTACAGGATTGTGAAACCACACAAATCTCAGGAACAGATAAAAGCCGCTTACCAGTATGAATCCTATATAATATTTGATAGTGTTTTTCTTAATCCTGCTTTTATCTCCCAGTAACCAGTCTAAAAGAAAAACAATAAGGGGCAACGTAATCGCCATTTCCTTGGAACATAATGCCAGGAGATATGAAAACAGGGCAAGGATGTATAAGAAATAATAGTGGATTTTAGATTGCGGATTGCGGATTGCGGATTGGATAAAAAGCAAAATGGAACCCAGGAAAAAGATGGTTGCAAGAATATCTTCCCGGTAACTAATTCCGTTTACAGTCTCTGCTAATACAGGATGCAGGGCAAACAGGATACTTGTGAGAAAAGAGGCGGTACTCGACCCGGAAACAGCAGAAACCAGTAAGTAAACGAGTACTGCGCTAACTGCATGGAGCAGGATATTGGTCAGGTGAAACCCGGCAGGGTTGAGATGCCATAGAGAGTAATCGATGAAATAAGAAAAGGTAACTACTGGGCGAAAGGTTACCTCGCCTGAATACTTAAAATAATCGTCAGTAAAGAAAGCCGAAAAATTTCCCCAATCTCTGATGAAATAATTATCGGTTATGGTAAATACATCGTCATAGACGAAGGTATTGTCAAGTGTATTGAGAAAGGCTATAAGCGGTAGTGCGATAATAAGTAATATTTTTAAAGTTCGTATCATATATAGATGAATATTTGTAAATTCATTTTTTCGAAACCACGTTTTTATATAATTCTGTATATTCTTCTGCAATCGTATCCCATGAAAAACGTTTCCCATATTCAGCTATAGCTTGATAATCCCATTCCTTTTCAAGCGCTTTATTGAGTGTTGCAGCCAATTCTTTTGAATTATCCGGTTCAACTAAAATACCTAATGTATCATTTGTCACGGCCTCTGGAATGCCGCCAACCTTTGTGGCTACTACAGGTCGTCCGCATGCTAATGCTTCAACAATTACCGTGGGGAAGCCTTCGTTGCGACTGGGTAAACAAAAGACGTCGCAGGCATTTAACCATAAAGATATGTCGTCGTGTTTCCGGGAACCCATAAAATGAACCCGGCTTTCAATATGTAACTTCTCTGCTAATGCCTTTAATTGGCAATCCAATTCCCCTTTCCCAATTATAACGAGATTACAATGATTTTTTTCACTCATATTTGCAAAGGCACGAAGCAAAACATCAATTCCTTTTATCTGTATTAAACTACCGATAAAAAGGATAATTTTTCTGTCGACAGAGAAATTAAGACTTCTCCGTGCTTTGATTTTATCCACAGGGTAAAAAATGTCATGCCTTACACCATTGTGGATCACAAATACTTTGTTATGGAAGCAACCCATTTTCAAGATCAAATCTTTCAAAGACTGACTAACAGCTATAACGGTATGTGCCCTTTTTAAGGTAAAGAGGATTAAACGCTTTAGAAAAAAGTACTTTGGAAGAGTATGGATATCTGAACCATGGGCTGTAATAATAACGGGTTTCCTGAAAATAATCCCTAAGAGAATTGCCACGAAGCCTGCAGGGCATGCCATGTGTGCGTGAATAATGTCGAAACAGAATCGTCTTTTCAATTTTATCACAAAAGGTAACATGGTAAAAAAAGAGACTATAGACCTGAAGAATAGTCTGTCTCCCTTAGGAAGAACAAATAACTTCGGCTTACATACCTCTATTCCATTTATCCGGCAATGAAGATCGTCTTTCCCTGTGTCGAAGTTCCTGTTCATCGGATTCCAGAGTTGTGGATGAATAACAACCACCCGATTTTTAAATGTCAGCGCTCTGGAGAGTTCGAAGATAAAAACCCCAAACACCGGGTTTTCCCTGGTTGGAAACATATCCGTTACTATTAATACGTTCATTTCTTTTAACAAATATTTAGTTTTTTGAAAATTATCAATGTGTTTTATCCTGTAGGGGCGAAGCATTTGCTGCCAGGAATTGGAACTTTCCCATACACATTCAAACAAATGCTTCGCCCCTACTAATGTTTGCGAGCGGTTATTAATAAAAACTGGCCAAACCTTCCCGGATTCAGGAATCGGGCAAGCAGACGATCCAGGTATATTGTCCAAAGCCCAAATCGCCGAAACCGCAGATGCTGAACAATTAAAGGCTGAATGGAAATCTCATCGAAACCAGCTTCTTTTACCAGCGCTTTTATTTCATCAGCCTCAAAAGCATAACGATATAACTTTTCCGCATAATACCCCTCTTTATTTATCCATACCGCCCCATTCCATCGAAAGACGGTAAAGACAAGATGTCCGCCATTTTGGAGTAATCCGTGGAAGGTTTGAAGTACTGATAACCGTTTTTCATGGGATGGGATGTGTTGAATGACCTGAACAGAAACAATCTTGCTGAAACTGCTTCCTCGAATCGGCATTTTACAGAGATCGGCAGCGATACAATGAACCTTAGAACATAAGCCTGCGGGTAATTTATTTTGCAAGATTAACAGGCTTTCTATCGAAAGATCAACACAAATCAAACGTCTTATCTTCGGAGCTATCCGCGTACTGACTCTGCCAGTGCCGCATCCGGCATCTAGGATGACGTCTTCTTTTCTGCAAGCCAACAGAGAGACTACGGAGTCTAATTCCGCTTTGTTATACCAGATACCTTTATCCCGGATGTACCATGTATCAAAATTCGCTGCCTGAAAGTTTCGCATTTCTTGCTCAACACGTTGATCATATTCAGGAGTGCGTTCCATTATTCCTCCCCGTAAGGAATTTCCTGACTTCTTTATACTGCAACTAAACTCTCGTATAGCACTTCAATTTGCTTCATTATGATTTTCGTACTGTATTTTTCTTCCGCAACACACCGTCCCTCTGAGCCCATTGTCTTTCTTGCGTCATTATTCTGGATGAGATACAGTATCTTTTTGACAAATGGATCAACGTCAACCTTTTCCATGGTTTCTACCGGCTTTTCGGGAAAAGGTAAAAATCCAGTCCTACCATCAATGACAATTTCCGGAGTTGGATAAACATTAGAAGCAACAACGGGTTTTCCTGAAGCCATAGCCTCAATGAGCACCAACCCAAAACCTTCACCATAATAAGGTGTGAAAAGGAGTATGTCTATGGCTGCCATCACCTCGTCAATATCCATCCTGGGACCTGTAAATATCACATCTTTTTCTATACCCAAATCCTTGATAACCGCTTTATAAAAACCTTCCTCTTTACCATAACCACATAAAACAAATTTCAATTTAGAATGTTGCATTCGAGCCTTTGCAAATACCTGAAAACATATTTCAAAACCTTTACTTCTTTCAAAACGGCCTACGCTGCCAATGATGATGGTATCGTCAGGGATATTGTATTCAGCGCGAAATTTATTTCCTTTTTCCAAAGGGTTAAAAAAATCGATATCTACCTGGTTAGGAATTACCATAACTTTTTCGGCCCTTGCAAAACTTTCGCGGACAGCCATACGCTTTAGCAGGCCAGAGGCCGTAATAATCCTGTTCGATAGAATGGTATTCACCAGAGTATATTGGAGTTTTGAAATACGCGTTTTTTCTAAATCCGGTCCATGTAAGGTAACGACAGTTTTGCAATGCCTGAATAATTTGGCAATTAAACATCCCCAGAAATCTGCGGGGACAGTATGCGCATGAACGATATCTATTTTCTCTTCGTCAATGAGATTTGAGTATTTTTTAAATGTACGGACATCTCGCCAGGTGGTTAATCCAAGCCGTTCGACCCGAATACCCATTTTTTCAATCTGAACAGCAAATGGTTCAACTTGCGACAGGTTGCGACTGAAAAGGGTACAGACTACCACATGGAATTTTTCTTTGTCTATATGCTTGCACAACGTAGCTACGTGCTGTTCTGCTCCGCCAATAAAAAGCGTATCAATCACGTAAAGGATATTTATTTTTCTTTTCATTCGTGGTTTTTCTCTGCGTTCTTCGCGACCTTTGTGGTGAACTATTACAGAAATTGTTGGTTATCGTCTATCCTCTAACAAGGTTGTGTATATATTTTCTAGTTGATCTACATAATTATCCCAGGAATATTTTTGCGCCTCTCTACGGGCGTTTTTTGCTAAATAGCTTCTTAACTGTTCGTCACGGGCTAATCTTATAATGGCATTTCCTAATTCCTCAACACAACCGGGCGTTACTAATAATGCCGTGTGTTGATCTTGTAATACCTCTGCGATTTGCCCAATCTTTGAAGCAACAACGGCCTTCCCGGCGCTGAGATATTCGAATATTTTTATAGCGGATCCAAAAAAGGTCATTCCCAATTCCTTAAAAGGAGCAACCGCAACATCGGCAATGGAAAGTACCTCTGGAATTTTCTCATGCCGGACATAGCCCATAAATCTTACCCTCTCAGAAACCCCTAAGTTGTATGCCAAATCTTCAAGTGTCTTTCGTGCCTGTCCCGTCCCAATAATCAATAAGCAGGCATTGGGTATTTCCTTAAGAATTTGCGGAAAGGCTGAGATGAGGTCTTCGATGGCGTACCATACCTGGAGTGTCCCGGTGTATGCGACAATAAATTTATCTTCGAGAAGGAGAGAAGCTTTTATACTTTGCGTATCAAATTGCTTATTGAATGCCGTTACATCTGCGGCATTTGGTAAAACGGTAATTTTGTCTCTCCGGTTAATTAGGTGATTATCGAATAAAAATGACTTTAAATTGTTTGAAACGGCAACTACATGGTCTGTGTTTTTGAGACAAAATTTGCGAATCATTTTCGCAGTAAATTTCTGGATTGGGGCAATATCTTTTGTAAATAATTTTTTTTCTTCAATACCGGGACCATTAATCTCTGTTAGATGGGGGATGCGAAGTATCCTGGATGCCAGTATGCCACCGTAAGAATACAAGCCCCATCGTTCATGTATGATATCAAATCGATGAAGTCTGTAAAGTCTAAGGATGTGTAACAAAATATGTACACTATTTATCGTCCCCGTAAATGGAAAGATGCGGTGAAAAAAGAGGCGTAAATATTTGTGTTTAACCGTGAGATAGCGATATTTTTCAAATTCAGGCAGCAGGATATTTTCATTTATTGTTAATAAGAATAGCCTGTGTCCCTTTTTCACCAATCCCTCAATAATTTTCAACGCATGTATCTTATAACCCTC
>DBJWYX010000025.1:3609-14570 GCA_052360825.1 Candidatus Wunengus sp. YC64 | reverse complement strand
CATACAGCCCTTCGATCGCCGTTTCCATATGTATGTTTGTCTCAATATGGCAGCCTGCATCCACACATAACAAATTACCCAAAAAACCCGTATTGGGCGAACTGCCAATAAAAATAAAAACCCCATCGCTGGGAATGTCCTTCTTTTCTTTCGTCACAACGTTTTGGGTAACAACGCCGTCCACCTTTTCTTTCCCGTGGATGCTTTCAATGAGCGTGTTGAGTGTCACTTTTATCTTTGGATTCGAAAAGGCATCGTCCAGATAAATCTTTGTGGCTCTAAACTCATCCCTTCTGTGTATTATTTGTACGGTTTGTGCGTATTTGGTCAGGAAAATACCTTCGGTGATAGCAGAATCACCGCCACCGACGACAACGACGTTTTTGTCCCTGTAGAAAGCGCCATCGCATGTCGCACAATAACTAACTCCCTTACCGTAAAATTCATCTTCGCCAGGCACGCCTAATTTTTTAGGGTCTGCGCCAGATGCAAGAATAACTATGTTGCTTGCGTATTTATCGGTATCAGTCGTTACGACCTTTAAGCCATTCTCTGCATCCAATTTCAAGACTTCTTCATATCGAATTTCCACGCCAAACCGTTTGGCCTGGGACTCCATTCGTTGCGTCAATTCGACGCCACCAATGACCTCCGGGAATCCAGGATAATTCTCGATCAACTCCGTACCGACTAACTGGCCGCCCAAATATTTTTTTTCAAGGATCAGGGTCTTCAATAGCGCACGACAGGTATAAACGGCCGCAGCGAGGGCGGCAGGGCCTCCCCCGATAATGATTACATCGTAATCTTTGTTCACATCCCCTTCAACCCTTTCATGGCGTTCAGGACCTGCCAACCATAAAAATTCAAGGCGAACTGTTTTTTCTCAATATGGCATTCAAGGCATTGTTTCGTCCCCTCGGTAGCCCAGGCACGAGTTACGAAGGCAGTTTTGGACTTTTCCCCCTTTACTGTAAGCTTATCCTTCCCGGCATGGCAAAAGTTACACTCCGTCCCCATAATTTCAGATAGCTCAAACATTCTTTTTGCCTCTTGTTCATTTTCTTTATAATGCTTTCTATCGACATGGCAGTGGTCACAGTCAACCCCCAGGGCAACAGATGCCTTCATCATCATCTTCGATTTCTCCCCTTCCTCTGTAAATACCGTCAAATCTTCATTATGGCAAAAATTACATTCCACTCCAAAAAGCGACGATATCCTTTTAACCTGGGCGTCTCTTTCTTCTTTGGTACCTTTGAAGTAAGGATTTGAATACGTAACGTCTGGTTTGCTTTTCGCCGTCTGCTCTGTATTCGTTAAAGCGTTATCTCCAAAATAAAAAGACATTAGCATACCTGCAACAAATACATAAAGCTTCAAACGCTGTTTTTGTAATAATTTTGACATAAAAAGTTATTGAGAAAAAGTATATGAAAGAAGGACACCATTAATCGAGCTTATCGAATAAGTCTTTATTTGCACCGCAAGAAGGACACACCCAATCTTCGGGTAAATTTTCAAAAGCCGTCCCGGCATTAACACCATTATCAGGATCGCCCTTTGCCGGATCGTATACATAACCACAGACCCGGCACTCCCATTTTGCCATATTTTCTCCTTATTTTTCCGTTAATAAATCAATCGTACCGCACAGTAATTAAATGAATTTTTTGTTTTATTATTAAAGTCTTTTAATCCGGCTACCTGCGGCAGCAACTTTTAAGCTCCCCTCTAGAAAGAGGGGCCGGGGGTGTGTTACGGCAAACTTACACACCCCTTTATCCCCTCTTTTTAGAGGGGAATCACAAAAGATTGATCCTGTACATCAAACTAATTTTTTATACATGTCTTTACCCGAACCGCAGGATGGACACACCCAATCGTCAGGCAAATTTTCAAAAGGTGTTCCAGGGTTAACACCATGATCCAGATCGCCGTCTTCCGGATCGTATATATACCCGCACACCTGACATTGCCATTTTGCCATATTTTACACTACCTTATATTGCGTAATCAATCTTTAAAATAAAAGAAAGTGCAGATGTTTTACATATTCTGCACTTTCTTTTTCACCCCTATTGAAAATTGAGATTTAACGATTTTCGATGGGTATTTGTTTGTCACGGAGATTTTTGTGGCACTCAAAACAGGTCTTTTCAACCATTTTTATGAAGGATTTAAAGGTTGCTTCCTGATTATTTGATGCAGCCGCTTTTTGAACCTCCAGCGCCGACGCTGCTATCCCTTTCAGATAGCCATCAAACTCCTCCTTCAGTCTTGTAATCTTCTCTGAATCATTTGGATCTATTTTAGCCCGCTTAAACCACTTGTTTTCCTTTGGATCAACGGGGAAAAATGTTGCGCTTATTTTGTAACTCTGGTCCACAACAGCGCCGGCCTCCTGTACAACATACTTAAAACTTCCCACCAATATTCCATCAAGTATATTGTTTACGCGCTTTGCAATCTCGTTCATCAACACCTGGGTAGGTTCATCAACGTGCTCGTGGATAACAACCTTTTCCTCTGCCAAAATAACGTTAGTAGGATTAACAACACTTATTAACCCTGCCAAACTCAAACCCATTAAACCAACGCTTAAAAACCTCAATCTTTTCATAACAACGTCTCCTTTCTCAGAATAAAATAAACACAAGTTTTAAATTAAGCCTTCAGGAACTAAAAGTTTGAAATTCCTGAACATATATTTTACTAACCTCCGCTTATCTTCATCCATTCTGGCCATTCTGGCCATTTGAGCCTGGTAGCCTCGTGGCAGGAAAAACAGGCATTTTTTAACATTGCATCAAAGCTTTTGTAAGTCTCTACAATGTTCAGTTTTTTAGAAGTTTCGGCAATATTCTTTGAGGCATCAACAACAGCTTTCAAGTATTTTTCAAAATCCTTCTTTACAGCCTTTATGTCCTCTGATTTGTTCGGATCCTTTCCCGTTTCCTTGAACCACTCGCCAACTTTTCCACCCTCCGGAAAGAAATTCTTTAATATAGCCTCGCAGTTTTCTGTCACCGCATTGGACTCCTTTACCACAGCATCATGATCGCCAATCATTATGGCGTCAAGTATCCTGGACGTATGAGAACTGATTACCTGCATGAGTAAACGGGTAGGTGTAAGTTCTGAACCATGATGGGTCTCAATATCTTTCCCCAAAACAATATTGCCCTTCCATGGGTAAGACATAGCTACCGCAGTTACTACAAATCCACAAATTAACACATATCGCATTTGACCAAATATTTTCATCGGCATGCCCCTTTCTTAAATTAGGTTGCCTTTCGATCTCCCCTCTAGAAAGAGGGGCCGGGGGTGTGTTACGGCAAACTTACACACCCCTTTATCGTTCGACTGACCCTTCGACAGGCTCAGGGTGCAGCGTCGTGCATGGTGAGCTTGTCGAACCATCACGACGAAGTCCCCTCTCCCCGCTTTCGTGAGGACATATTTTTAGAGGGGAATCATTAAAGATTGAATCCTATACATTGAAATCATGTTCATAATCATCGGTTCTCAACAGCTATTTTGTGTCCCGGAGTCTTCGATGACATTCAAAACATGCCTTTGTTAATAATCCGCTATATGCCTGGAACGTTGCCTCTGTATCACCCGTATCTGCTGCTTTTTGAATCTCCTGTACACCCGCATCTATCCGTCTCATGTAGGCATTAAATTCCTCTTTTAACTTTTTAATTGCCTCTATATTGCTTGGATCCAAGTCTTTTGACCGTTTGTACCATGCATCTATTTCAGGATTTCGTGGGAAGAAATTCTCATTGATCTGGTTTGCTTTTTCTGTAACAGCAGCCGCTTCTTGTTTAACATATTTAAAATTACCTACCAATATCCCTTCAAGGATATTATACATCCTCTTTTCAATCTCGACCATCAACCTTTTAGTAGGCAATTTAATATTTTCATGTTCGTGTACGGCACTAGCCCTTTCCTCACCTGCAAAGGCTTTAGTACAAACCATGTTTGTCAAACCCACCAATCCCGCTACTAACAGACTCAAACTTAAACCTATCACCGTTTTCATATAAAAACTCCTTCCTTAATAAAACAAAAAAGTTAAAAACTTATTCCCATGATATTTTACACGCTCTCCACCTCCCTTCTTATATATCATTTAAAGTAAACTACAAAAAAATGCAAAACTTACACAGCGACTTCCTTTACACAGGGTTCAGTCATGGAAATGGGCGACAATACCTCGTCTATTTGTTCCCCAGAGAGGAGTCCCCATTGTTGGATAATCTCTTTTGCTGATTTCCCCGTTTTCATCGATTCTTTCACCACCTCAGCCGCCTTTGAATAGCCTATAATGGGATTCAAGACGGTAACAATCCCCAGGCTTCCCATGGCATACTCCCGACACTTCGCTGTATTTACCGTTATGCCGCTGATACATTTCTCATTAAATATTTTGACGGCATTTGTCAGGATAAAGACGGAATCGAGCAGTTTATATTGTATTACCGGCATCATAACATTGAGTTCAAATTGTCCCGCCTGCGCAGCCAGCGTAATCGATGCATCATTGCCTATGACTGAAAAGCACACCATGTTCATCATCTCGGGAATAACAGGATTCACCTTCCCAGGCATGATAGAAGACCCCGGCTGCACTGCCGGCAAGTCTATCTCCGCCAGTCCTGTATTTGGCCCAGAATTCATCAATCTCAGATCGTTGGTAATACGTATGAGTTCTACAGACAGTGTGCGGAGGGCGCCTGAGAATTCCACAAACAGCGCATTACTCTGCATGGACTCAAACCGATTTTTTGATTCCTTGAGATCAAGGTTTGTCATCTTCCTGAGTTTCTCGACTACTTTACCGGCATATTCCGGATGCGTATTGATTCCCGTACCTACGGCACTGCCACCGATTCCCAAATCCTTTAAACTTTCACTCGCCCTTTCGATTCCTCTCTCTGCCTTAAGCAGCGATGCTGTATACCCGGAAAACTCCTGGCCGACACGGATGGGCACAGCATCCTGAAGATGCGTACGACCGGATTTTACGATTGAATCAAATGATTTTGCCTTCTGGTTGAAAGCCTCGGTCAATGCATATAAATTCTTAATGAGTCTTTTAGACGATTGTAACGCCGCAATTCGCATGGCGGTGGGATAGACGTCATTCGTAGACTGTCCGTAATTGACGTGATCGTTTGGATGCACCACCGAATAGTTCCCTTTCGCGCCGCCAAGCATTTCAATTGCGATGTTGGCAATAACCTCATTTACGTTCATATGGTGGGATGTTCCAGCGCCTGCCTGATACACATCCACCACGAATTGATCCTGAAACTCACCATTCAGAATGCGATCACACGCCAGAATAATCATGTTGCCTATCTTGCTATCAAGACAGCCAAGCTCTACATTCACCATCGCAGCCGCCTTTTTTATCTGCACAATTGACGTGGTAAATACCGGCTGAGAAGTTTGGCCACTGATGGGGAAGTTCTCAATAGCCCTGGCAGTCTGCACCCCATAATAAGCGTTTTTGGGGACTCGCATCTCGCCCAGATAATCTTTTTCTATACGGAATGAGTCTACTCTTTCATTATTCATAATTGAATTATACCTTTGACAGTTGGCAGCAAATCCCCCTCTCTTGATGGGAGGGGTCAGGGGAGGGTGATTTATCTTTTCCCTACACCCCCACCGGACCTCCCCCATCAAGGGGGAGGAACTAACGGTTTGAAATCCTACCCGTCAAACAAATTCATGCTTTTCAATTTTGGGGCAAAAGATTTACATTTTCAAAACCCCAACAACTTTAAATCTCTCAAACACTTCATCTCCATGAGGGGCTTCCACTAATGTGTCGGTCAAATCACTGCCGGCAAAATGCATATTATAATGCGCACCATCTGCCCACCGATCACTGCCGGTAGTGTCATACACTTTTCCTTTGTATGCAAAATAAGCAGGTCGACCATCCTTACCGTCGCACTTTGACAATTCCGCAGTCGTAAATATCTTTTCTTCTGTAAATTTTTCTTCCACCATTTTTTTCTGTGCCTCTTTACCCTCTTTCAAAAGGCCATATTTTTTAATATTGCTGTCTGCGATGGCCTGTATTTTGGCTATTTCGTCTTTACCTCTCTCCGTGAAAAGATGCGCATAACGGCCCTGGAGTTTTAAGTATTCATCTACGGGTTTTGCTGCTTCAATTGTTTTCACCGATATGAGCTTCCCGTCCTGATATTCCAGTATGGGATATAGACCCGTCTCCACCACAAGCTTCGCAATCTCATAGGTGAGTCCTGGGTCGTGTCTCCAACCCAGAGGACAAGGAACAAATATCTGAATGTATTTCGGTCCCCTTATAGAAAGCGCCTTTTTTACCTTTTTTTGCAAATCTTTCGGAAAGGCAACTGACGCAGTAGCAACATATGGAACATTATGGGCATTGGCAATTTCAGGGATATTCTTCTTTGGTCTTGGATTGCCGAAGGATTTTTTCCCCGCTGGACTCGTAGTGGTACGCGAATCAAATGGGGTTAACCCGCTCCGCTGCACCCCTGTGTTCATATAAGCTTCATTATCATAACAGACATACAGGATATCATGTCCACGATCGAACATGCCCGATAATGAGGCCATCCCGATATCGGCAGTCGCGCCATCGCCCCCTTGTGATATAACCCTGACTTGATCCAATTTACCTTTAATTCTCAAGGCTGCCTCCACTCCGGATGCAACGGCTGCCGCATTCTGAAACAATGAATGGATCCACGGCACCCCCCAGGCAGATTCAGGGTATCGGGAGGTAAATACCTCCAGACATCCAGTTGCATTGGCAATGATGACGTTTGGTCCCGTCGTTTCCACAACCAGGCGTGCGCCTAATGCCTGTCCGCATCCAGCACATGCCGTATGACCAGATGAAAATAATTCCGTAACCATCTTTTGATTCCTTTTAGATTTTTAAATCTATAAATTTCACATCTACCTGCGAACCAGCAAGAGCGCCGTGTACCTCAAGGATCGATTTTTTCGTAATATCTCTTCCACCCAACCCTAAGATAAAGCCGCTGATCTTAGGCTGATTACCATACCCGCAAAAAGCGGATTTGACATCCGAGAGCAAAGGCCCTTCTTCTCCCAAAGAAATGGCCTTTTCAAGCACGGCAATTTCCCTGGCATTTTTTAATGCCTCATACACTATTTTTTTGGGAAATGGACGATGTGCAATTACCTTTAACAAGCCCACCTTTTGCCCGTCTTCCCGCAATCCATCAATTATTTCTTTGATCGTTCCAACCATCGAACCCATAGCGACAAAGACCTGCGTGGCATCTTCCAATCGGTACTTTTCTATCAGACAATTGACCTTTCTGCCAAACACCCGTTCAAATTCATCGGCAATCCCGGGAATAACATTCAGCGCATCCATCATGGTTTGATGAATCGCATAGCGTGTCTCTGTGTACGATTCCGGCCCCATAAGAACTCCCATAGAAATGGGCTCATCCGGATTGAGACAATGCACAGGTTTAAAATCAGGAAGAAATTTATCCACCTGCGATTGTTCTGGTAAATCCACTACTTCGTACGCATGGGTCAGAATATATCCGTCCATACACACCATGACAGGCAGCATAATATTATGGTCTTCGGCAAGCCGGTAAGCCATTAAATGCAGGTCGCACGCCTCCTGATTATTTTCCGCATAAAATTGCAGCCAGCCTGCATCCCGCACCGTCACGGAATCCTGATGGTCATTCCATATATTGATGGGACTGGAAACCGCACGGTTGGCACAGGTCAGAACCACAGGCAATCTCAAACCCGCAATACTATAGAGCACCTCGATCATATAAAGCAGCCCTTGCGACGTGGTAGCCGTATAGGTCCTTACGCCAGTGGCGCTTGCCCCCTGGACTACAGAGGCCGCCGAGTGCTCACTTTCAACATTAATAAATTCTGCATTGAGTTCGCCGTCGGCCACCATTTGCGCCAGCGACTCGACAATATGGGTCTGGGGCGTTATGGGGTACGCAGAAATAACCTGTGCCTTGCACATTCGCACGATCTCTGCAACAGCATGGGAACCTTCACGATATTGTCTCACGCCACCACTCCTCCTTTACCATTTCAATATCTGCAACAGGACAGACAGCCACACAATTACCGCATCCCTTGCAATACTTGTAATCGGCAATATACGTACACCGTTTATCGCCTGAAATGCAGCCTTCCGGACACACCATCACGCATAAACGGCAGGCAATGCACTCCTTTTGAATAAAATGGGGTTTCTTGCCAGACCGCCAGGTACCCGTTTTGTTTGCCTTGCTTGTGCGAGGTTTTGAAGTAACAGGGATAATCACGCTAAAATCCTTTCGTTATGTATTCATATCCACGGCGGGCCGCTTCTGCATTCTTTTTGGCAACCTCACCTGAGAAACGCTCTAATATTGCCTGTTGAAGCGACTCTAATCCAAACTCGTTCGTTGCCGCTGCAAAAGCGCCCAAAATCGTTGTGTTGCCAATAGGACGTCCCAAAACTTCAGTTGCAATATCGTTTCCAGGGACAGTAAACACCTTGATATTTTGAATTGGTTTCGGACATTGCACCTTTTCATGGTGATTAATAATGGCTATGCCGCCTGGTTGAAACCCTTCAAAGACGTCAAACCCACGCATCAAAGATGGGTCTAACACTATTAAATAATCAGGTTCATACACCTGACTGCGCAAGCGTATCACCTGATCGCTGAGGCGCACAAAGGCATTCATGGGCGCCCCCATACGTTCGGCGCCAAAATGCGGAAAAGCCAGTGCATACTTGCCTGCTATAAATGCGGCGGTTCCCAACAATGCCGCTGTTGTAATAGCCCCCTGGCCTGCCCTTGCATGAATTCGTATTTCCTTCATAGTTTTTTATTCACCATATTCATCCACATGTCGTAGATACGCCCCTCGCTCTCTGCCTCCCACAGTTCGTTGTTTTCCAGGTATTCGAGGGTGTTCTTTAATATGCTGAAATGCGTCTTTTCCTCACCGGCAAGAAAACGATATGTCTCGCTATCTTTTTTATCCTGAGATTCTTTAGCAGCCTGCTCATAAAACTTAATTCCCTCCTCCTCTATCCCAAGAGCCAGCTTCACAGCCTCTATGTCGTTGGTGTTGACGTTGATCTTCTTCCTCAATTCGTCACCCATATTTTGGAAAATAGTAATCAATCTTTCCCGGGGATTTACGGCGCTCTTACCCTTTGCCTGAACTGTTTCATTCTGAGTGGATAATAAAGCCCGAAGTCGTTTGGCGTGCAATTTCTCATCTTCGACAAAGGACTTAAACATGGCCTTTCCCATGGGGTGGAGTGTCTTGGCTGCCAGATCGCTGTAAAACTTTATCCCATCCATCTCCATCTGGATTGCCATAGATTTTATATCTTTTAAAGACTCGCTCATTTGTATTTTGCGCCCCTTCTCTTTTTATTAGGCTGCCTTCGGCAGCTTTTTCAATGTAGCGCGAACTTCAGTTCGCACTACAACTGCAACTTTAAAATTCCTGAACATGAACTATTTCCACTTCCTATTGCGGAAGGAATTTTATTGCATAATCATTATCAACATCCACAAGGGCAAACTTCTGACAACACAACGAACAACGTTCTTCATTTCCCACAGAAGGCATCTTCCCAAAATCTATCTCCCAGCCGCACATGAGGCAATAGAAACTTACATCGTGATTATCAGTTTCAATATCCTTGATAATCCTTCCCAGCACATCCTTATGCCCCTTGGCAGCCCTTGCCAGATGCTGAAAAGTCCCTTTCACCTTCGCATCTTTTGAAACTGTGGCCAATTGGTTATACAAATGTTCCTGTTCTTCTTCAATTTCTAAATCAGCCTCTAAAAATTCCAATACCGACTTAAATCCCTCTCTCATGCTTGTTTCTCCTTTGTTATGCGATTAGTATCTTCCGACTCGTTCGGGTTAAGATAACCGGGCTAAATGGTCTTCTAATTCTGCCTTGTGGCGTATCTCATTATGCAAAATACCCTCAAGTAATGCGTTGGTTTGGGGGTCGCTTAGTGCCTTAATCTGGTCACTGTACCGTTCGATACCAAGCTCTTTCTTTTGTATTGCCAACTTAAGATTTTCAATGTCTTTACCCATTGCCTAATTCTCCCTTTCTCAAATTAATCCCCCTTAGACTTCGTCGTGAGCGCTCAGTCGAACGAAAAGGGGGTTGTATTTTCCCAGTCAATTTTCCAACCCCTATGTTAAACAAATAAATCCGCAATTTTCCTCTTTTGATATTTCGAATCAATTGCCATACCAAAATAATCGTCTTTAAAAACAATACACAAATATGTCCTAGTTATGTTCAAAACCAATAGTTACAAAATATGAATAATCAGCGGTGATAAAACAGGCTGGCATCTTTATCAAGAATTTTAGACAAAAATCCACTTATTTAGATTTTCAATACGTGGTTTTTAATGGGAGTGAATAATTCGGGAATGATTAGCCTTCTGTTTTTTCCGAATAATTTTGGATGTTTTCTGTTATAGCTTTCCAATTGTTCTCAAATCGTATCGCCTTATCGTCAATATAGGCAACGCCAATAGGTTTGTCCGGCATCCATATGGTATCATAGGGCAATTTGTGATATTTCATAAATCCCTCAATAAGCTTCGGCTGGTTTCCCGGAATTATACCCTTCCAGTACGATCCCGTCCGGCAGGTGTGGATAATAATTCGGTATCCGGCCTTCTTTAATGTCTCCAGCGCCTCTTTTACGCCAGGTGTTGGTTCACCTATATCCGGAAACTTATGTTCACAAATAGTGCCATCAAAATCAATGACGATGGGCGTTTTCTCTATCATCTCATTTCCCCCTTTCCAGTTAGAAAGTCCCCTCTTGGGAGGGGAATAATTTGCGTCATTATAAAATATGTGGATTTAAGTTT
>DBJWYX010000025.1:0-3599 GCA_052360825.1 Candidatus Wunengus sp. YC64 | reverse complement strand
GGGCGTTTTCTCTATCATCCTGTTTCTCCTTTTAAATGTAACCACAGATTCCGCAGATTGCACAGACTCTGGGTTCGTTGGGTTTCTTGAGTCTCTACGTTTATTGGGTTTATTGGGTTTCTTGGGTTTCTTGGGTTCGCCTGATTAACCCAAGAAACTCAACAAACTCAAGAAACTCAATTGTCTGCTGCCCTATCCGTAATGCACCAACTCGTAATCCATACTCCCCAGCCCAATCTCCTGGGCATATGAAATCTGCACGGTATAATCAATATTCGGCCAGGCATCTTTAAAGAAATCTTTCCCGATGCGTTCCTTGATAATATCCGTCGTTGCCTTTTCTATAGCAACCGGATCTGTGGAAGCCAAAATTCCAATATCTCCAATATCGGGCTGATAAGGTTTGTCCATACAATCACACTGTTTCGTGATATGAGTAAGAAAATTAAAAAATACCACCTTCCCTGCCTTTCCCTTCATAACCGCCAGACAGTACTCGGCGACTTTCTTCTGGAGATCCACCGTACTCTCATCCCATGCGATTTTTACCGCGCTAAACTGACACACCGCCAGGCATTCGCCGCACCCAATACATATTTTTGGATCAATAATGGCATATTGCTCATCAATCTTAATTGCTCCTACCGGGCACCACCTGCCACACACGCCGCAGGCAGTACACCTTTTCTTCGAGATTTGAGGTATTACCCCTGAATGTTGCGCCAACTTACCGCCGCGCGAGGAGAGCCCCATCCCAATATTCTTCAGCGTAGCCCCCATACCAGTCAATATATGCCCTGTAACATGCGCAACCGATACGATGGCATTACATGCCTTTGCAACGCCCGATAAAAACGCATACTTGCAGAATTTCTGATTGATTTCCACCTGCACGCCGTGCTCGCCGAAAAGCCCGTCGCCAATGATAATGGGGGCGCCGACATTTTCATAGCTAAAACCGTGATCGTGGGCGTGCGAGATGTGATCAACAGCATTGGTACGGCAACCTTCATACAACGTGTTTGTCTCTATTAAAAAAGGTTTCCCGTTACATTCTTTTACTTTATCTACAACTGCCTTTATGATGGGCGGCTTGAGGTGACCGATATTCCCCTTTTCGCCAAAGCTCGTTTTCACCGCCACCATGTCTTTTTTATCTATCGCATCCTTAAAACCGGCAAAATCAAATAACTGACCCGTCTTTTGCGCAAGCGAGGCAGTGCCTTCGCCATTTTCTACCTTTATAAAATAGACCTTACTTTTCATCTTTATCTCCACAAAAATGATGAATTTTTCTGGAATGAAGTTTGAAGCCACAAAATTATATCATTGATTTGCTTTGATGTTAAGCACAAATCTCGTGAGTTTATGAGTAAACATCCCTTGACAAATAAAGGGAAAATTATTTTATGACCACCCTGATTTTAGTAAGCAAATTTACTCTTTCATCTTTCTATTTACACTAATCTATGGATTTAATCCCATAGTCTTTAAGGAAATCAATCCATAATTTATGGAATTTACTCCATTAAAATAAACCTAGCAACATCCTTATCTTTAAAAGATAAAACATTAAATCAGTGCTTTTAGAGGTTTATTATAAAATACGTAAGCCTTTGACTTATAATATTAGGTTCTCATTTTTACAGTTCGACATCCTCTTAAATCCCTGCTAAAAGGGAACAACACTTGCTCCCAAATCTAAAATTAAAAACTTCTTATCCTAAAGGTTAAAGGAGTAATACCAATGAAGAAATCCTTTATAAGTGGATTATTGCCATTTTTAATATTATTCGGTTTAAGCTATGGCTTGATCAAGGCGGCAGATCTTGAAGTAATCCTTGGCACTTCAAGTGCATTTAATGTAGTAAGAGGCGCGAGTGTGGCTGGTGGTACAAGCACACTGTACGTTGGTTCTGCCACGGTAAGCATCGGGACAACAACACAGTCGGCGATGCTCACCATTGTGGGTTCATCAACAGCTAGCTCCGCTTCATCGCTCAGCGCCAGAAACAGTTCAGGAACATATGTGTTAGATGTAAGAAATGACGGCGCTGTCCTCATCGGTACAAATACTTCAACTTTGAATTCTGCACTATATGTGGGTTCTGCCACATCGGGAAGTTTAGGGACGATTACCGCAGGATTTCTATCGATGGGTACAATCAGCGCAAACACAGGTCTCCATGGTACAACAACTGTGCGATTCCTTGCTGATATATTTGCAAATGGCACAGTTACAGCAGCAAAGTTTTCAGGGGATGGTTCTTCCCTGACCGGGATAACCGCAACATCTTTAGGAAGTACCAGTAGCATCAATACAACAGGTACAATAAGCGCCGGTTCAACAACAGTATCGACATTAACGACTACGGGATCAATAACGGCGGGAAGCGCGGGTGGTTTTAAGGTCGATACCGCAGGTTCAATGACAGCTACTACCATCACCTCAACGGGTTCATTAACAGCCTCGATTTTGGCAATAACAGGCGATGTATTTAAGGTAGATAGCGCAGGTTCAATGACGGCAAAGACAATTACAGCTACAGGGTCAGCAACAATAACTGGTCCGGTTCTTATTGGGACAAATACTTCGAGCTTAGCTTCTGCGTTGTACGTTGGCAGTTCAACAACAAATAATTTAGGTACGATAACGGCTGGTTTTTTATCGATGGGCACAATCAGCGCAAATACAAGCCTTCATGGTACAACAACAGTGCGTTTCCTTAACGATATTTATGCAAATGGTACAATAACGGCGGCGGGAAACGTAAAAGCATCCGGAGATATAATTTCAACAAAGAATGGGGTTGTTAAACTTGAGACGGCGCCAATGGGCGAGATCTATTTTACTGATAATAGTACTATTACAACAATAGCAACTGCTACTGTATTTGTTAAGGCTGCCGGAGTTACAACATTTGATCCTAATTCTATGCAATTTGGCACAAGTAACACAAATAATAGATTAGTTTACACAGGTACATCGACAAAAATATTTCATGTGGCTATGACAGCTTCATATAGTTCTCTTGCTAGTAATAAAACTATAGGAATTGCTATCGCAAAGAATGGGACAACCACCGGGATGGAAAAGAGTATAATAAAAGATTTTTTTGTGTCAGGTGATACAGTACAGTCCTCAGCTATTCATGTCATGCCTGTATTAAATCAAAATGATTACCTTGAAGTATTTGCAACTAACTTTGATGCTATAGGCACAGTGACAGTGAAAACTCTAAATATGTTTGCTATGGGTATGTCCAACGGGAATGATTAATGCATAATATTTTGTAAAGAAGGCATCTTAATGCTTCTAAAGATAGCTGGGATCACATTATTAATTCAGTTCACCCTTCAAAATATGCAGGTGGAGGCTGTTGAGTTCAACATTCCTTCGTCTGCTACCGTTAATCTCAATACAGCAACCTTAAATGCGCCAGGTACTGTTACCGTTGCCAGTTCTGGGACATTACAGGCTTCTACAGGCACTATTACCGTTAGTGAGAATGGTAATTGGTCAAACTCCGGAACATTTACCCCCGGCAATAGTACCGTTGAGTTTGCGGGAACGTCTCATGCCATTAATGGGTCAGCCA
>DBJWYX010000024.1:8168-14657 GCA_052360825.1 Candidatus Wunengus sp. YC64 | reverse complement strand
TGTCGTATCCAGCCGACATGTATCTGGAAGGGACAGACCAGCACCGCGGATGGTTTCAGCTCTCATTGCTTCCATCTGTTGGAGCATGGGGCAGGGCGCCCTTCAAATCTGTCTTAACGCACGGATTTGTGGTGGATGAGAAGGGTGAAAAGATGTCCAAATCCCTTGGAAATTTCATATCCGTTGAAGATGCATTAAAGGAATTTGGCGCGGACGTGCTCAGGTTATGGACTTCTTCTCTGGATTATCAAAACGATATGAGCGTGTCCCGTAATTTAATCCTCAGATGCGCAGACGCTTACAGACGTGTTCGTAATACCTTCAGATATTTGCTGAGTAATCTCTACGATTTTGACCCAAAGGTAAATACCACATCCTATGAAGATCTGATGGAAATAGACCGATGGGCATTGCATAAAACACAGGAATTAATTAAAAACGTAACATCAGGTTACGAGTCCTTACAGTTTCACCGGATATTCCATAGTTTCTATAATTTTTGTTCCGTAGAGATGAGCGCTTTTTATCTGGATATCCTGAAAGACCGGTCATATACCTTTGCAAAAAATTCCAGGGAACGACGTGCCGCTCAGACCGTTATGTATAACATCCTGTTAAACCTGGTTAAATTATCAGCGCCAATTGTTGTTCATACGGCAGAAGAAGTATGGTCAGCTATCGGGTTCAAAGACGAAGACGTCTCCAGTGTTCATTTGACAACATTTCCAAAGTGCAATTCAGCATGGATAGACAACTCTTTAAACGAAAAATGGGAAAAGTTGATTAACATGAGAACTGACGTGGCGAGGGAACTTGAGAAGATGCGCGCCGCCAAGTTGATAGGCAACTCATTAGAAGCGTCTGTCAGTCTTTATACCGAAAATGAAGACCTCTGGCAGTTCCTTAAAAGCTACGAGAAAGACCTTCCTATGATACTCATTGTGTCTGAGGTGAGGCTTGATAAAAATAGTACGCCAAAGGCTGTAAAAGGAGAATTAACCCAGGAACTCTGGATAGAGTGTAGTGTCTCACAGCACAAGAAATGCGAACGGTGCTGGAATTTCAGAGAGAGCGTGGGATCAAACAAAGACCATCCAACAATATGTGACAGGTGCATTAGAGCGATTCAATAATCTTGATTGTTAGGTATTCATTAACCAAGCCAATTTACCTCCATCATAATAAATAATTGAAAAACAAAAGGGACACGCAATTGCGTGTCCTTTTTTGTTTTGTGGTGGTTAACATTTTTATATCATTCAAGGTCTTTTTTGAACTGTTTTATACGCAACTCTTTATTCCGTATAACGATTAATGTTGTAATGCTATTCGTAAATATTAGAGATTATGACAATTAAAAATAATGTTTAATTTTTTGAGATATTTATAATTCTTGGTTTATGCTTTGCTTCTCGCTATTCACTTAATTACAACATATTCTGTGAGGACATTATGAGAAATGTATTTATAACCATTTGCACCATTGTCGTTTTATGCTTAAACTTGACGTCCTCATCCATACTGGTATTAGCACAGGGTTTGTCTTCACCCGTAGTGGAAACGGGTGAAGCAACGGATGTGACATCAAGCTCGGCAACCCTGAACGGAACCTCTTCTTCTCAACGAGTACCGAATGCGTGGTTTGAGTACGGAACTGTCAGTGGGTCGTATGACAATAGTGTAAGTGCTGAAGTTACTTTTGGTGCATCAAAAAATGTGTGGAAAGCAAGCATAACCGGATTATCACCTGCAACGATCTATTACTATAGAATAGCTGCAAATGATAGTTATCCTGGATATACTACAGATACTGCGTATGGAGATGAAAAATCTTTGACTACTTTAGAGGCCACAGCTACCCCGACACCGTCAATAACGCCAACGGTGATACCGACGCCTGAGTGTGAAGAATTATGCACAGAAGACGCAACAGATATAACATCAAGTTCAGCAATGCTAAATGGAAGAATTTATAAATATGCGGTAATCGGAAGGGAATGGTTTGAATATGGTACGACCATCGGATCATTGAGTCGGACGGTAGAAGTACAAAGATGGAATGAACAAGAACCATATTACAAAGTAAGCGCCAATGTAAGTGAACTATCGCCGGAAACAACTTATTATTATAGACTGGTTGGACAGGATAAAATGAATACGTATTATGGGAGTGAAAAGTCCTTGATGACATTATCTGCAACGACAACACCCTACGAAACACCTGTGATATCTCCGACACCCGTATGTGACGTTGAATCTATAGAAATATCTCCTAACAGGCTGACACTCAGGAGGGGAAAGAGTAGTGAAGTCACAGTAATTTTGAAGGGTAAGGAGGGTTGCTCAACAGAAGGTGAAATTGTAACAGCAATAATTAATAAAGTTAGTAGTAATCGTATATCGGTTGCGCCGGCAAATCAAGCAATGGACGAAAACGGTCAGGCTAAATTTACGATTACTGCCAAGAATAAGGCAGGTAATGCAAAAGTTACGTTCATGATAGAAGACTTCCCTAACATTAATAAAACAATGCTCGTAAAGGTGAGATGATAGTTGTGGAAACACTAAATTAAGAAAGGGGCGGGAAGAGTATGGTTAACGTATCATTAAGAGTTGCGTATTGCTTGATAGTAGCGTGGGGGATTTTCAACGTATGTTTAAATTTAATATTTGCACTAGAGTTAACGACTGCTGACACAACGAATATAGCATCAAACTCTTCAACGGCGCAGGACCTGGCTTCAGGTAAAACAGGGATACGTTCCGGCATAAACGAACCGTTGGCTGCGACAACTTACCACGACGGAATTGCCGGCTATGACACTATACCAGGCGTATCATTGCCTGATACTTACAGAGGCGAAAAATCATTTACTACGTTACAAACACCCACTGTTACCACCGGCAGGACTACCCACCTTGACGAAAATACTGTAGCTTTTTACGGAACTGTAAATGCAAACGGCCTGGATACGACTGCGTGGCTGGAATACGGCACAAGCAGCGGTTCTTATAGCAACGTATCTCCAACGCAAAATATAAGCGGGACAGTTACTCAAAAAGTAAGCTTTCATGTAAGCGGATTACCCTATAAAATCGCAGACAATAATAATTATTTTTACAGAATTGCGGCACAAAACGACACTGGCGCTTCACGCGGTGACGAAACATCTATAGATATCAAAACACCTATATTTTCATCAAGTATTTCCCTCACCGATGATGCAACAAATATAACTTCCTACTCTGCCGTGTTAAACGGAAGGTGCTCTGCAGTACCGGGCTTCCCCTGGTTTGAGTATGACACTGTTGACGAAGAATATTTTTATGAAGTAACCGCCGACAGTTCCCCTCCCGCCAATTACTATGCAACCATAACCGACCTTTTGCCTGCAACCACTTATTACTACCGAGTTGCTGGCAGAGACAAGGACTTCATATACTACGGCGAAACAAAATCATTTACCACGCTAAACGCATCTGCAACACCCACGCCAACACCAGACCTAACACCAATCTCTACACCTGCACCATGCGATGAAGGTATTATTTTGGAAACATACAAAGCGACAGACGTGACATTGGATTCGGCGACTCTAAACGGATTGATCGGCGGGAATTTTTCTGTAAGGGGGATTTTGGGTTTTGAATATGGTACTACTAGCGGCTTATATCCCAACAGAATAGGCCTTGAAGGGAGTGATTCCAGCAATGTATTTGTAGAAGGAGGGTCTAAGAGTTACAGGGTGAATGGGTTATCTGCTGGGACAACTTATTATTACAGAATATATAAATACAGGATAGAGATTATTCCAGACTTTACACCTTGTTATTCATATGGAAACGAAGAAGTTTTTACTACATTAACATGCGAAGCTAAATCCGTGAGTGTCTCTCCAAAAAAGCTAATTCTGCAAAGGAGAGAAAACAGTGAAGTGACGGTGACATTACAAAGCGATAATTGCGTACCAGAAGGTAATACAGTAATAGCAACAATCGGCAAGGCTGGAAGCAGACGTATTTCAATTTCTTCTACGAGTGAGGTTACAGACGAAAATGGTGAGGCCAGATTTACAATTACCGCCAAAGATAAGGTTGGCAAAGCAAAAGTTACATTCAAATCAGGCAGTGTGAAGAAAACAATAATTGTAAAAGTTGTAAGACAGTAAATTGGGAAATATGGAATCAGCAAAGAAACGCTTTGAACTCATAAAGGAATTGTTAAGAATGGATTTTATGGGAGTCTTGAAATCGGTTTTGCGGGAAGCAAAATTATATGAAGAACGTTATTGTATATAGTTTGATAGTTTTATGTGGGATTTTGGGGTTCTCGTCCTCGACTTTGCTCTGGAAAGGGTTGGGGGCTGCGTTTGGGCAGGTTACACCGACACCAGTAGCTACGCCGACACCGCAAGTGCCGACAGTGGTGACGGGGGATGTGTCTGATACAGGTGGACTATCAGTAATTTTAAATGGCATAGTTAATGCTCATGGGCTATTAACGACAACATGGTTTGAGTATGGGACGGTTAGTAGTGTCTATAGTGGAATAACATCTACGCAAGATATAAGTGGTACAGATGATACAACAGTAAGTATTGGTACAGGTGAATTACCTGTTAGGACAGGTGCACCTTATACTTTTTATTATAGAATAGCCGCACAAAATAACGTTGGCATATCATATGGAAATGAAAAGTCTTTCAACTCTTTAATTCATATGGATTGTCCTGGATGTTATGTAACCGGGAGCGTAACAGATGCAACGACTGGAAATAGTATTAAAAGTGCCACAATTAGTGGTGAAAATATGAAAATATAACGGTCTTCACAGAAACGGATGGTTCTTATTTATGGGACGAGCCAGAAGGTTATTCTTTATGTTGGGAAATTGTTTATACGCTTAGTGCTTCAGCAAATGGCTATCTATCACAAACAAAATCTACTAGCCTTAGCGAAACCGATTGTTCTGAAACACTAAACTTTGAATTACAACCCATTTGTGAGGCTGAGAAAATAACAATATTCCCACGTATACTAAAACTCAAGAGAGAACAAAGTAGTGAAGTGACTATTACGCTGGAAGGTGATAATTGCGTACCGGAGGGCAAAACAGTAACAGCAACAATTGGCAGAGTTGGCAGTAAGCGTATATCGATTTCATCAACAAGTGAAAATGTGGATGAAAATGGTGAGACAAGGTTTGCAATTACAGCCAAAAATAAGGTCGGTAATGCAAGGGTTACATTTAAGGCAGACAATCTGAAGATGTTCTTAACTGTGAAGGTGAGATAGCAGATAATGTAAGTTGGGAGATTAAATTATGAAAAGGGTATATTTTTGCCTTGTCTGTTGGTTTTCAATTATTACTACATTCTTTATTTTATGTTCAAATCTAATATTTTTACCTATATTACTAGCTCAAGGCTTATCTCCTCCCACAGTGTCAACGGGTGAAGCAACAGATGTGACTTCAAGTTCAGCAACTCTGAATGGAACTCTCTCTGGACGTGCACCAGCAGTATGGTTTGAATATGGTACGACAAGTAGTTCGTATTACTATGCAGAATTGGCAAGTTGGCAACCAGAGACAGATACGGCAAACAGCCGCATAAACGGACTATCGGCTGCGACAACGTACTATTATAGAATAGCTGCATATGATAGTGAGCCTGGATATACTACAGATACTGCGTATGGAAGTGAGAAGTCATTTACTACATTAGCGGCAATACCAACAGTGACACCTTGTGGTGATATAAGTACAGATGAAGCAACAGATGTAACGTCAAACTCAGCGACTCTAAATGCGACAGTTTGTATCGGAATAACTGCAGGACAAATATATTTTGAATATGGCACAACAAGTGGAACATACACAAATTCAATAGATACCAGAAGGGATGATTTATTAAACAATGTGTATGCAAGAATAAGCGGATTATCTACTGCGATTACTTATTATTACAGGATAGTTGTAGTTCAGAAAGGTACACCTCTTAATCCTACTGGATACACGTATGGAGAAGAAAAATTCTTTGTAACGTTATCAGAAACGCCAACGCCTACAGTAACACCAACGCCTCTATGTGAAGTTGCGTCTGTGAGTGTGTTACCGAAAAGGTTAATACTCAAGAGGGGAAAGAGTCGTGAAGTTACTGTAAATTTGAAGGGTAAAAATGATTGCTCAATAGAAGGTAAAATTATTACAGCAACGATTAGCAAGATGGGTAGTAGGCGTGTATCTGTTATACCAACAAGTCAAGTAACTGACGAAAATGGTCAAGCGGTGTTTACAATTACGGCCGTAAAGATCGGCACGGCAAAGGTCATATTAAAGGCAGATAGTACGAAGAAGTCAGTGATAGTAAGGGTTATAAAATAGAAACGTATACTGCATCCATCAAAGCTGAAAATTCGAATGTAAGTTACGATTTCTCATGTCGACCCTCCGAGCCTTTATTTCTCATTTCTACCTCTGCTTTGAGA
>DBJWYX010000024.1:0-8158 GCA_052360825.1 Candidatus Wunengus sp. YC64 | reverse complement strand
ACAATATGTGACAGGTGCATTAGAGCGATTCAATAATCGGGGTAGTATCTTTAGCAAAAAAAATTACGATTTTTCCTCTCAATCCTCCGAGCCTTTATTTCTCATTTCTACCTCTGCTTTGAGAAGTATCCTGTAATGGTCGATTACTGGCGTAGGAAGTTTTTCTAACAGGTTGATTATTGTGTCGTAGATACGCCTTCTTTTGCCGTATGATAGGGCTTGTTCAGCCACGATACCCGGTTCTTCTCTTGTTTTTTCTTCAAAGAGTCCTGATATCTGAATTCCAAGGGCATTCGCAATCTTTTCCAAAGATTTCTCGCTATACCCCCTCTTTCCGTTTTCTAGAAAGTTTATATAACCCTGGGTTAAGCCACTTTTTAAAGCCAGGTCTTCCTGTGTAATCCCACGCTTTTCCCTGATCGTCCGTACATTATTTCCAACAATATTCTTCCTCATAAAAAGTTTATAACATAGCGTTATAAAATGGTCAAATACTCTAAGTGATATTTTTTTCTTGACATGTATAACTCGTAGTTATATATTATCCATCTAATCATCAGCATGCACGTGACGTCGCTCGACTTAGCCGAAGCAATTAATCCTGCAGTACTCGAAGGAGGCGCTATATCAGGAATGACTATAGACATCACTGCGCTTAAGCGTGCAGAGGAAGTAATACAAGAAACCAACCACACACTTCAAACCCTTATACAAGCATCTCCATTAGCCATCACCACCCTGGATGCAGATGGACGCGTTACTATGTGGAATCCGGCTGCCGATCGCATGTTTGGGTGGAATAAACAGGAGGTACTCGGTCATCATCTCCCCTTTGTACATAACAATAAACAAGACGTATTCCTGATACTGTGCAAAAGAGCGCTGTCTGGTGAGTTATTTATGGGCGTAGAGATACGTCAACAAAAGCGGGATGGCTCTCCGATTGATATTCGCATTTCGGCAGCGCCAGTGCGTAATGCACAAGGGAATGTTAAAGCCGTTATGGTAGTTGTAGACGATGTAACGGAGCGTAAACGAACACAGGCGGTAGAAGCTTTACTCTATGAGATCGATCGGCTTGTGTTGCAGGGACATACCCTGAATTATATTCTGTCTCACGTCTGCGAAGGCCTTGTTGACATCTTCGCCTATCCTCTGGTTTGCGTCTGTACGAAGGAGGAAGATGGCAGTATTGGTATTTCGGCACAAGCCGGTACCCATATAAATCACCTCCGCAATCTTCATGATGCACTCTGTGATAATACCTCTGAAGGTCAATGCCCAACAATCCTTGCTATCCGTAAGGGATATACACAAACGAGCGACATGCAAGAACCCGCCTTTATCCAATACCGGGAAAATGCCAGCGGATATGGGTTGCAGTCTTTCGTCTCTGTTCCTCTGTATATACAGGGCAAGATATTTGGCACGTTGAACCTGTATGCCTTGAAACCCAATGCCTTTGATGCAAAAACAGTTCGATTATTAGAAAATCTGGCTAAGCGTATCAGTGCGGCTCTATTGATGGCAATAGACCAACAACTGTTACATTTGCAAGGTACCGCAATGGCATCAATAGCTCATGCGGTTTTTATTACCGATTGTAAGGGACGTATTAAGTGGGTTAATAAGGCATTTACCATGCTCAGTGGCTATCCCGCAGAAGAGGTTTATGGTCAGACACCTTCCCTGTTCAAGTCAGACAAACATGATACTTCATTCTATCAAAGTATCTGGCAGACCATACTTTCAGGAGAGGTTTGGCGTGGAGAAATCGTAAATCGCCGAAAAGACGGCGGCCTTTACACGGTGCAGCAAACGATCACTCCACTTCGGGATATGCAGGGAAAGGGAGTTCACTTTGTCGCTATACATGAAGATATCACCGATAAAAAACAGTCAGAGGCACATATTTACTACAAGGCCTATTACGATACCCTGACTAATCTGCCAAACCGCAGCCTCTTTTACGACCGTCTGCATCGCGAAATGGTCCATGCGCACCGCAATGAACGGATGCTGGCAGTGATGTTCCTTGATCTGGATCGGTTCAAAGTCATTAATGATACATGGGGACATACTTATGGAGATCAGGCGCTCAAGGCCGTGGCAGAGCGGCTGAAAGGCTGTGTGCGTGAGAGCGATACGGTATCACGCTGGGGCGGCGACGAATTTATCTTTATTATCACAAATATCATCCAGCCGCAGGATGTTGCCTTTATTGCACACAAAATTTTTAACGAGATGTCCTCCCCTTTCCAGCTTGAAGAACGCAAAATTTACATAACCCCGACCATAGGTATTGCCGTGTACCCAGTAGATGCAAGTGATGCAGAAAATCTGATCAAAAAGGCCGATACTGCCATGTACCATGGCAAAGAACGGGGACGGAACACCTTCAAGTTTTACACGCAGGAGGGGAAAGAGTCGTGAAATTACTGTGAATTTGAAGGGTAAGATTATAACGGCAACAATTAGCAAGGTTGGCAATAAACGTATATATATTTTAAATTTACAATCCTTTTAGCATTTCAATTCTTATAAACAAGCAAATCCCGATAATACCTAAGAAACGAGAACAGGAGTCCCTTTACATACAACTGCTTTTCTTCCTATATTTTTAAATCCCTGATATGCCATTCGTTGAACAATTCTTTCGAAAAAGCCGTGTTGCCTTAAATTTAGGCAAATATGAGGATATGAAAAAACTTCTTGCCTTACTATTCCCTTGATGGTATTATTAAATTCTTTGAAAGGACGGCGGCATCGCCAAGTGGACTAAGGCCACGGTTTGCAAAACCGTTACCCTGGGTTCGAATCCCAGTGCCGCCTATTTTATCATAGTGGATTAAAGAAAACAGAACTGCGATTTTATTTTTTCCTCCAACATTCACGCTCAGGATGTATAAAATTGAAGCCTCAACTCCGAAAGAACCTGACCTGTAAATAATATTACCGTTGGGCGAGTGGTGGAATGGCAGACACGAAGGACTTAAAATCCTTTGACCGTAAAAGGTTGTGTGGGTTCGACTCCCACCTCGCCCATTGAAACGGTGTACTATAGCTCAATCCAGTTCCATTGTTAAATAATAATGCACTGACAAAATCATTATGATTGAGGAACTTATTCAATGTATGGTTTGTTAATACAAAAGTTGATTCATGTATTTCTTGTTTATTAAGGAGTAGTTATGCTGAAAAGATTTTCTGTTTACATTATTTGTCCAAGTTTGTTTGTATTGTCCATTTTGGGCTGCGGAAAAAATGAACCGGGTAACCCTCAAGTAAGCAGCCAATCTGGCGAACAGGACTTTGCAAAGATACACAAAGATGTCAACTTCAACAAAGAAGACAAGGAAAAGATGCATGGGTTGGGAATGGAAACCGAAGGCGGTGGTCATGGTATGGGGGTTCATGGCAAGAAAGAAAAACCTGACCCCAACAAGGTTATTGCAACGGTTAATAGCGAAAAAATTCTCCGTAAGGATTTAGATAAAATCCTGGACCGGTTCAAAAATCATGTAAATCCTGCCGCATTAATATCTATGGAACAGCAAATCACAGAACAACTTGTCACTCAAAGTGTATTAAGGCAATTTGTTGTGGAACAAAAGTTAACTACTCCCGAAGAGGTAGTGGACAAAGAAATTGCCAAAATGCGGGAGAACATCAAGAAAAACCCGACAACCAAAGATAAAACGTTGGAACAGTTCCTGGAATTTCAGGGCAGCAACATAGACGAACTAAGAACCGCAATCCGTATGTCGGCGGCAATTGAAACTTACATATCCAAAAGTATTGACGATAAAAAACAGGAAGAATATTTTATAAAAAATATTGGTAATTTTAATGGCGAAACTGTCACGGCAAGTCACATACTGATTGATACCAAGGGAATGAAGGCTCAGGAAGAACTGGACAAGGCAAAGGCAAAGATTGAATCCATTAAAAAAGAACTCGACGAGGGGGCAGACTTTGCAGAGTGTGCAAAGAAATATTCTGACTGCCCGACAGGAAAGACTGGTGGTGATTTAGGTTCATTTCCCAGGCATGGCGCCATGGTGGAAGAATTCGCTAAAGCCGCATTTGCTACCGAAGCAGGCAAAGTTAGCGAACCTGTCAAGACAGAATTTGGTTATCACTTGATAAAGGTCACTGCCAATACTCCAGCCAAAGACGTGAGTTTCAGTGAGGTGAAGGATAAGGTACGAGATGTGTTGGTTGCCAATGAAATGAATACCCTCGTTAAGGACTTGAAAGAAAAAGCAAAGATTGAGATTACCTTACAATAATGGATACAGCTCAGTCTCTCAATCAAATATCCATAATTTTATACTGGATTTGCTTAGGCGCTTATTCCATTTATTGGCTCTTTGGATTCACACCGTGGAAACTACGATTCCCTATTCTATTAGGAATTGTGCTTCTCCACATTGCAACCATCGCGATACGCGGCATATCGATAGAGTATTTCCCTTTAACCAATAAATTCGAATCTTTTAATGCCTTTGCCGCTGCTACATTTATTGTATTGCTCATTTATACCAAAACAGAAAGTCATATCTATCGCATGTCTTTTTTTGGAGTTGGATATGCCTTTCTTGTAGCGGCCATACTTTTTCCAAAAGGATTAAATTATGCCCCGCCCCTGATGCTTACCATTTGGTATATATTGCATGTACCCCTCTCTTTCTTTTGCTATGCGTTATGGGTTAGCGCCATGGCGGCAGCCGTTGCTCGTTACTTCAATCCAAATGAAAAGAAACGATACGATCAAATCATCGACTCCGGGTTTCAATACGGTCTTATCACCTTTTCTATTTCAATGATTTTCGGCGGATTGTGGGGATATGTCGCCTGGGGGTCATATTTCCTCTGGGACGCCAAGGTCGTCTGGTCAGTCATTATCTGGTTTTTTTATGCCACGTGTCTCCATTTAGATTACTGGCAGGAGGCCAAACGATTCAAACCACCGATGGCTATCGTGGGATTTGTCATTTTGTTAATGACCTATGTAGGTACAAGTTTTCTCATTGGTAGTTCTCATAGTTTTCGATAATAAAAAATTGTAAGTGAAAAAGATCTACGATATATTTAAGTCACAAAAACTCGGCATTATCGTTGGGTTCACGGTTACAGGATTGCTTATTATTGGCAGCCTTATCATGAACTTCCAGCCTCAACAATATATGGGGCTTTCAGGTGAGGACATTTCATTCTTTTTCAGCCACAAGAAACCAATCCATGCATGGTTTTATCTCCTCTTTATCGCCTGCATTTTTTATGGCATCAATGCATTCTTATGTACCCTCGATTCGATTATCAGAAAGGCAAAGAGCGGCGTTAAGAAGATCCCCTTGTACGGGGCATCTATCGTGCATATTGGGTTTATAATCACCCTGATTGCTCATCTCATTGGCGGGCTGTATTCCTTTACAGAACCTCCAGTATCAGTGGCCGACGAGTGGACAGACCTCGGCGGCGTTGAAATGAAGGTCACGGACCTCAAGACAAGTTCGTATCCGAATGGAATGCCAAAAATAATAGAGGCATCCGTAGCCGTGAGAAAAGACGGAATTGAATTCTCCGACACACTTGGTTACAACAACCCCGTTCTTTTACAACATGGCATTCTGGAGGTACTCATGCGGGATTACGGATGGATTGCATCAAGTGTGGTTCTTAAAGTAGACGACCGTATTTGTACTATAAAGGTGAACGATACATTTACCGCAAACGGCACGCAGGTGCGTGTTGCCGATCTCTATATGCCTCCACAATATCGCTATCCTGTGGTAAAACTTACCTCTCTTGCAGAAAACAACGAAGCACAACAGACCTTTTTACCCATCGGTGAGAATAATGCAAAAGAGATGTATGGGTCAAAGATTCTTTTTGCAGATATTAATTCTGTTCCAGGCGTTCTTGTCAGCGTTAAAAATAACCCAAGCATCCCGCTTACCTTTGTGACGATATTCTTCTTTTCCGCCGGCATGATCCTCGTGATCCTCAGGGTTGTTGGCAGGATGGTCAGTAATTAGAACAAGGTGGGTTAATAAAACAAACCGTTTTCGCCTTCCGTTTTCCATCTCATTTTTACCTCTTCCATCAGATAGGTTAAACGATCAGGCGTAAGATCAAAGGTACCGGCAGAATGAAGTTTTTCAAACACGTCCTCCGTATAGGAATCCGGCAGGGCATCGTATTGTCTACTCATGATATTTGCAAGTTTAACGAGATGGATCACCTCTTGTGATTCTATACAAACCTCCTGGACATCATCTGTGTTATGGTGATAGCGTATTACATCAACAATCTTTGGAGGAAACCCCCACTTTTCAGTTATCAATGCCCCGATCTCTGCATGATTAAAATCCAAAATAATCCGTTCTGCCTCATCATAAGTTACGTTGTCTTTCACCATCTTTTGATGAATGAGCGAAGGAGTTTCAGGATAAACGCTTCCTATAAACGCCTTTCCAATATCATGCACCAATCCACTCACTAATGCATCTTCCAGCACATCGTATCGTAGTTCTTTCGCCAAAACCGCAGAAGTGATAGATACCTTTACTGCATGTTCCCATAAGGAATGATCATCCGTGCCGGCGGTCGTCAATACATGTTTCACGGCTTGAGCAATAACGAAAGATTTAATGCCCCTCAATCCCAGGGTTATAACAGCATCTGTTAAATTCTCTGCTTTTTGTAATCGTCCGTAGAAAGACGAATTGGAAACTTTAAATATCCTCGCAACCAAACCCTGATCTTTTTCTATCACTGCAACAATTTCATGTACCGTTACATCAGGGTCAGAAATCATTTCCATAAGCTTTAAAACTATCGTTGGCATGTAGGAAAGACTCTCTGCCTTTTCTATAACTTCTTCTATTTTATAATGTGTTGCCTGCATGGCTTATCCTAACCCGAACGACTCGGAAAACAATAATTTGCTCGATATTTCAAACTTTTAATGGTGAACTTTAATCTGCGTTGATCACACCGTATTACTACATGCAACCGGATATTCCTCGCCTACGGGGATTTCTTCCTTATAGGCCGATGAGGCGTAGCGGTTGGAATTATATCTTGAATAGGCATAGGCATTCCCGGAAATTAACAAGCTCATCTTTTCCAGATATTTTATAACGGTTGTAACTACCGTCGCATGACTCCATGTTAACGGGGAAACCGAAACAGGTTCGTTGGTATAAGGGTTTATTTGCTCTGCCAATACTCCTGAGGCTAATGCATGATCAGCCACCCACTCCAATACCGACAATGCCTTCTTTAGGTCATTTTCATTCTGTGCCCTTGCAATCTCATACTCCGCTAACCACATGGTACAAATAAACCAGGGATTTCCCGGGACGTTGTTTATATCACCGCTTACTCTGTGATAATAGTCGCCAACGTATCTTGCTATTCCTCCCACATGTGTTTTTACCCACAAGACGTCCTTTACCGCCTGCATAGTTGATTGAACCAGAGGATCATAAGGCGAAAATACCTCAAAAGAAAATAACCCACATAAACTGGCATCTATGTTCATATCGAGTTCATAGCCAGCCCCTTTCTTTTTGCCCATCCGGGCGAACCTCTTTTCCGCCTTGTTGTACAAGTGTTTAATCATGGCATTTTTCATCTCATCTGCCACACTAAAATATTTTTTTGCACGATTATGTTCTCCAAATGCAGCAGCAAAGTGTCCTGCCGCCCGTATTCCGGCAACCACTGCCGCAACCGTAAAGGTGTGAACACCATGCCGCTCCTCCCACAAGTCATACGAAGGCAGTGGGAGTTTTGTTTCCTTATCTATGAATTTTGTCATAAATTCCGCCGTCCTGATAATGAGTTCTTGATAGAGAGGCTGAACGAACTCAATATCTCTGTACTTGTCAAAATGTTTCCACAATGCCCATATGACCAACGCAGTTTCGTCTTCCTGGATGGGTAATTCTAATTTATCTCCCTTTATCCACGGATGCCATGAACTGGCAACGGACTTATCCGGATTATATTTATGAAGCAGATAACCATTTTCAGATAATACCTCCGCACAAAACTTAAAAAATCTTCTGGTAATATCTGCATAGCCGACCTTATTCAGTGCATATGCCACCAGAGCGCCATCCCTGGGCCACATATACGAATAGGT
>DBJWYX010000023.1:0-14858 GCA_052360825.1 Candidatus Wunengus sp. YC64 | reverse complement strand
TAGATTGCTTCGCTGTCGCTCGCAATGACAACTTTCTTATTGCGTTCACTATAAACCTAATACTTTATGGCTAAATGGCTATATGGTTAGATGGTTGATAACTAACAACCATCTAGCCGTTTAACCAGCCAACGTCTGAAACTCGATATTCAGGAATTTCCATTTTGTAGAAACACACTGCTGCACGTCCAAAAGGTAGATAAAATAAAGACGCGCGTAATGGAAAGGAGGCGTGTATGCCGACGGTGAAAGACAGGGTTGACAATCTTGAGAAGGTGCTTGAGGAATACATCAGAAATGTTGGCAATTCTCAGATGCAGACGGAGAAGGAGCTTCGGGAGTTTAAAGGCGAGATGCTGACATTTAAAGATGAGATGTGTGAGTTTAAGGATGAAATGAGTGATTTTAAAGATGAGATGCGCGCATTTAAAGAAGAGATGCGGGAAGATAGAAAAAAGGCCTTCAGGCAGTGGGGCGAGGTGACTAATAAGATGGGAACGCTGGCAGAGGACTTCGTGGCCCCGTGTGTGAGGGAGATCTCCGAAAGGTATTTTGGATGCAGCGATGAAGAAGATTTTATGGTAAGAAGGTATAAGAGGAAGCCAAAGGAAAAAGGCAAGCGCAGGGAGTTTGACATCATTGCGGTGTACGAGACGATGGTTATCCTGGTCGAGGTAAAATCCACCCCGCGGCTGTCGTATATTGATGAATTTATCGCGGTTTTAAAGGAGCTGCCTGAGTACTTTCCCGAATACAGCGGGAGGAGTGTGATTCCTGTGTTTGCCTCTCTTTACCTGCCTGACGAGGTGATTGCATATCTGACAAAGAATGGTATTTATGCAATGGCAATAAAGGAAGATATGATGGATTTGATAAATTTTAACGACGTGAAATAATTGTTTCCGTTTACCCCCTCCCCTAGCCCCTCCCACCAGGGGCGGGGGAAGAACGTTTTCCTCCCCCTGTCCCCCTCAGTGAGGGGGAGAAAGGGGGAGGTGGGGGTGCCGAACTATTGCCAAGATTGATTAATAACCTTTTATTGATGTTTATAAATGAAATGGAGTGACAGGATATGGGAAATAAGCTGAAGCTGCGATTATTGGAAAGGGGTGGTTTTACATTACTGGAATTGCTGATCGTGATGATTATCATTGGGCTGCTTGCCGCATTGATCGGGCCAAAGATGATCGGGCGGGTGGGTGAGTCCCGTCAAACGGTGGCCAAACAGCAAATCGAGGGCTTTTCGAGTGCCCTGGAGATGTATAAGCTCGATACCACGAAGTATCCCACGCAGGAACAGGGTTTAGAGGCATTGGTGACACAGCCGCAGGGGCTTACTAATTGGAAGGGTTCGTATTTAAAAAAGAAGTTTATCC
The DNA here is from genome assembly GCA_052360825.1 of Candidatus Wunengus sp. YC64. GTDB lineage: Bacteria > Planctomycetota > Brocadiia > Brocadiales > Brocadiaceae > Wunengus. The sequence continues at coordinate 13,482 of DBJWYX010000023.1, read as the reverse complement.
CAAAAGACCCGTGGGGGAATACGTATGTTTATACCTATCCGGGGGAGCATGGGGACTACGATATCGTTTCGTATGGCGCGGACGGCAATTCCGGTGGGGACGGTGAGGATAAGGACGTGGCGAGCTGGGAGTAGAAATCATCAAGAAGGTTTTACAGGGAGAGGAATTTTTTAGAAGGTAGAAACAAGAGACAGGAAACAAGATTTCCTGCATCATGCACCTGGTCTCTTGCTTCTGGATATTTATGGATCAAATAACGGTTAACAATATCGGCGATGTGTTAGTGGAAATTGGCAAGGTGACCCGGGCTGATTTGGATCGTGCCCTTGAGGTACAGAGGCAGACGGGGCAGAAGCTGGGACGCATCCTGATTGATTTGGGGACAGTTTCTGAGGAAGACCTCAGGCAAGCCTACGGCAAATTGCTCCAGATACCAATCTGGGAGAAGAAAAAGGAAGACCGATATCCTTTGATAGAGGGCGTCCCTAAGGTATTCTTTGTGACAAATCGTGTGCTTCCGCTCAGGGTATTCGATGGGATGTTAGATATTGCACTGGCAGATCCTCAGGATTCATTGCTGGTAGAAACTATTGCCTCCGCTACGAATAAGCAAATAGGGGTATTTGCCGGCTGCGAGAAAGACATTCTGGTTTCACTCGAAGCCCTCTATGAGGGTGAGGTGAAAGAAGAGGAGGCCGCGACTTCCACCATTGAGGTGATGGAGGACGTCGAGCAGTTACGGGACATGGCCTCTGAGGCGCCTGTTATACGGCTTGTGAACAGCGTATTGACGAAGGCAATCGAGGTAGGGGCAAGCGATATACATCTGGAGGTTTTTGAACGGAATGCGCGGCTGCGGTATCGTGTAGATGGAGTCTTACGGGAGCTTGCACCGCCGCCCCGTGAAATTTATAATGCCATTATTTCACGTATTAAAATCCTGGCCAAGCTGAATATTGCCGAAAAGCGGCTGCCTCAGGACGGCCGAATCAAGATGAAGGTGGCGGGCAAAGAGGTGGATTTGAGGGTCTCCATTATCCCGATGAGCCACGGCGAGGGCGTGGTGATGAGGATTTTGGATAGAACTGCGGTTATGCTCGATTTAGAAAAACTGGGATTCAACCAGGAATTTTTGGTTAAGTTTCGGCGTATGATAAATAAGCCGGAGGGCATGCTGCTGGTAACGGGGCCGACAGGGAGCGGGAAGACCACGTCGCTCTACGCCGTGCTCAAGGAAATAATTTCCCCGGAGATAAAGATCGTAACGGTGGAAGACCCCGTGGAATACAGTATGGATGGCGTGAATCAGATACAGGTAAATCCACAAATTGATTTGACCTTCGCATCAGGGTTGCGTTCTATTTTGCGACACGACCCGGATGTTATTCTTATCGGTGAAATTCGTGATCGGGAAACGGCCACAATTGCCATACAGGCTGCATTGACAGGCCATCTTGTTTTTTCTACCCTCCACACAAACGATTCTGCATCGGCCTTTACCCGTTTGATGGATATGGGGATGGAGGATTATCTGATTTCTTCGTGTATAATCGGCGTCATGGCGCAGCGGTTAGTGCGAAAGCTGTGCGCAAAGTGCCGTGAAGCGTACGTGCCAGAGGCGGAATTCCGCAAAACGACGGGGCTAAAGGAAGGAGAACCCTTATACAGACCCAAAGGCTGTGATGAATGTAATAATACGGGTTTTAAAGGCAGAAAATGTATTGCGGAGTTTTTGTATGTTGACGATGCCATACGACGACTTGTCTTAGCCCACAAGGATTCCAGTGAAATCATGAAAGAAGCGGTAAAGAGAGGGACAAAACTTTTGTGGGAGGACGGCCTTGATTCAGTTCGCAAGGGAGAAACGACGCTGGATGAATTGTTGCGAGTGTCGTCTGATACGGAGGCGTAAAGGTGGAGCAGAAGGTAGAAGCCAGATGCCAGAAGTCAGAAGGAGTAGATTCTAATTCTGGCCTCTAGCTTCTTGCCTCTTGCTTCTAGTTTCCGGGGAATAAAGGACTTTTCTTAAAAACCTGCCGGTATAGGATCGGTCTGTTTCCGCAATTTGTTCAGGAGCGCCTGTAGCCACAACCTCGCCGCCGTGTATTCCGCCTTCAGGGCCTAAATCAATGATGTAATCTGCCGTTTTGACGACCTCCAGGTTGTGTTCTATCACCAATACGGTATTACCCAGATCGACTAATCGGTGTAAAATTTTTAGTAGCTGTTGTATGTCGGCAAAGTGCAGTCCTGTAGTAGGTTCATCCAGGATATACAGTGTTTTCCCGGTTGCCTGTTTGGATAGTTCCGTGGCAAGTTTGATTCGCTGCGCTTCTCCCCCTGATAACGAGGTGCTGGACTGCCCTAATTTAATGTATCCTAGCCCGACGTCCACGAGTGTTCTTAAAATACGTTCGATTTTTGGAATATTTTTGAAAAATCGGTGCGCATCTTCAACGTACATATCCAGCACGTCCGAGATGCTTTTGTCCTTGTAAGTAACTTCCAGCGTCGCCTTGTTATATCTTTTTCCTTTGCATTCTTCGCATGTAACATACATATCAGGCAAAAAATGCATTTCCACTTTTTTAGTTCCTTGTCCTTTACATGCCTCGCATCGCCCGCCGCTGATATTGAAGCTGTATCTTCCTGCCGTATAGCCGCGAATCTTCGCCTCCTGGGCCTGCGCAAAGAGAGCGCGGATGAGGTCAAATGCCCTGGTGTACGTGGCAGGATTTGAGCGCGGGGTTCGTCCGATGGGTGATTGATCAACTTCTATAACTTTGTCGATGCGTTCAACGCCGAGGATTTTATCATGCGCTCCCGGGGGTTCGTGACTGCCGTACAGTAATTTCGCAAGTGAGCGATGCAGGATGTCGTTAACCAGCGTGCTTTTCCCTGAGCCGGATACACCGGTAACGCAGCAAAAGGTTTTTAAAGGGATTTTTACATTGATGGACTTAAGATTATGGGCGTGCGCACCCCGTATTTCCACGGAGTTTTTCAGATGGATAGCCCTTCGTTTTTCGGGAAGCGGTATGGTAAGGGTTTGGTTGAGATACTGTCCGGTTAATGAATTGGGATTGTCAGCGATTTCTTTCGGTGTACCGTGGGCGACGACACTGCCACCCCGCTCGCCTGCCCCTGGGCCGAGATCGATGATATGGTCTGCATGGCGGATGGTGTATTCGTCGTGTTCCACCAGGATGACCGTGTTTCCATTGTTTCGTAATGTAATTAAGGTTTGCAGAAGACGTTCGTTATCCCGTGGATGAAGTCCTATGGTGGGTTCATCCAGCACGTAACAAATCCCGACAAGGCCGGAGCCGACTTGTTTGGCAAGTTGTGTTCTTTGCGCTTCACCTCCGGAAAGGGTATCGCTGCAGCGTCCCAGGGTTATATAGTGTAATCCGACAGCTATCATAAAGCAAAGTCTGCTCTGAATTTCCTTCAGGATTTGTTTCGAAACAATTGCTTGTTGGCCGCTTAATTTCAGGTTTTTGAAAAAGAGCAGGGCTTCTTCTATTGTTAGATCCATTATTTCATGGATGGATTTGTGTTCGATTTTAACCGAAAGGGACTCTGGTCGTAGTCTGGCTCCCTTGCAAACCGTGCAGGTTCTGTAACTCATATAACCGGCAAGGCGGTTCAGGATGCGTTCGCTGGTCGTTTTTTCATACATACGTTTGAGATTGGGGATGACACCTTCAAAGTCCTCGGCGCCAAAAAGCAGGGTATCTACGGTCTCTTTCGGTAGTTTTATAAAAGGCGTGTTCAGGGAAACTGAAAAAGTTTTTGAAAAAAGTTTGGTTTGGTTATCGTAATGTGTTTGGGTTAATGATCCCCAATTTTGCCAGGCGTCGATGGCGCCGTTTTTGATGCTAAGGTGTTTGTCAGGGACGATCAGCTCCGGGTCGAAATCAAAGGTATTTCCAAGTCCATCACAATCAGGGCAAGCGCCGTAAGGACTGTTGAATGAAAACATGCGAGGCGTCAGTTCTTCATAGCCTCTTCCGCATTTTGGGCATGCGTAACGTTCGCTGAGGATATGGTCAGTAGAGACAGGTTTAAAACCTGTCTCTACAATCTCCTGGCTTACCAGCATGACTCCTTCGCCCAATTCCAGGCAGGTTTCTATAGAATCATAAAGGCGTGTCCGGATGTCCTCTTTTACAACCAATCGATCCACAATTACGTCTATTTCATGGGTCTTATATCGCGCCAGTTTTGGTATGGTTTTGAGGTCGACAATGGCATTATCGACACGGGCGCGGACAAATCCCTTTTGAATTATTGACTGGAATATTTCACGGTGTTCACCCTTTTTGCCTTTAACGAGTGGGGCAAGGAGCATCATTCTGGTTTTCTGGGGGAATTCCATAATTTTTTGTACCATCTGGTCGATGGTTTGGCGGGAGATAACACATTTACAATGGTAACAAGAAGGGACGCCGATCTTTGCATATAAGAGGCGCAAGTAGTCGTAAATTTCGGTGGCAGTTGCTACCGTCGAGCGTGGGCTGGGCGGGCAGGTGCGCTGTTCAATGGCAATCGTGGGCGGGAGTCCCTCGATGTGTTCCACATCGGGTTTTTGTATTTGGTCTAAAAATTGTCGTGCGTAGGAGGAAAGGCTTTCAATATAACGGCGCTGACCTTCTGCATAAATGGTATCGAATGCAAGGGATGATTTTCCTGAGCCGCTGACGCCCGTAATAACCGTGAGCCGGTCACGCGGGATATCAACGCTGATTCCCTTTAAATTATGGTTCCTGGCGCCGCGGATGGCAATAACATTATTGGCATTATTTTCTATCGTCATTAGTCGAAAATAAAGTGCAATATGAAAAATGCAAAATGTAAAATTTCTGGTTAGGACATGAATTAATGGAGGGATTTTCCTATGAGAATCGAGACCAGTTTTGAACTAATTGTACGAGTAGCCGAACTCCAACGCCTGAAGCGCCTTTCTGGAGATAAGCATTATTTTTTTCGCACCATGAAGTGCCTGCGATATCGAGATGAACCCAGGGATATTTTTCTGTGAACTTGCTTAAGAAACAGGCGGCAGTTATCGCCCCTGCATGAGGCCCTCCTATATTTTTGATGTCCGCAATATCGCTCTTGATTTGCTCCTGATATTCTTCCCAGAGAGGCAGTTCCCAGACCCTTTCCCAGGTTTTTTCGCCGGCTATTTTGACCCTTTTTTTCAGCTCTTCATTGTTTCCCATCATACCGGAAGCAGCAGTACCCAGGGCTACCACACAGGAGCCGGTAAGTGTGGCAAGATCGATTACGGCGCTGGGTCTATATTTTCCTGCATAATCCAGTGCATCGGCGAGAATCAGGCGGCCTTCTGCATCGGTATTTGCAACCTCGGCAGTCTTGCCGGAACGGAATTTAATGATGTCGCCGGGTTTGATTGCCGAACCGCTTGGCATGTTTTCGGCGCAGGGTATGAGGCCCACGATATGTTGGGGCAATTTCATTCTGGATATAGCCTTAATGGCTCCCAACACGGCAGCGCCTCCGGACATGTCGCTTTTCATTTGATCCATATCTTTTGCTTGTTTCAGGCATATTCCTCCGGAATCAAAAGTGAGTCCTTTTCCAACGAATACAATCGTATCCTGGTTTTTAGCGCGCGCATTGTATTCGAGTATGATAAATTTCGGGGGTTCGATGCTGCCCTGTGAAACACCCAGTATGCCGCCCATCCCAAGCTTTTTAAGTTCTGGCTTAGACAGTACTTTACATTGAATGCCAGGTTCTTTAGCCAATTTTTTTGCAGTATCGGCTAAAATAGCGGGGGTTTTATCCTGTGCGGGGGTATTGATAAGATCACGTGTAAAATAGACTGCATCTGCTATAATTTGCCCCTGTTTAGCGGCCTCGTTTGCAGGCCTAAAGGACTCTTTTTTAGACAAAAGGAGTGTAAGTGATTTAATTTCCTTTTGCTCCTCGGATGGTACATTTTTATATCTCTGAAATTTATAAAGGGCGAGCAAACATCCTTCAACATAAGCCTGATACCATTCGATTGATGAGGGATTCGGTATTTCAATCGAATCTATTACGCTGGTAACTTCACGGATACCCATGTCGCGAGTGATGCTGGCGGTAGTCCCTGCAGCCTGTCTCACTTTATCAAAGGTTACATCTTTTTTCTTTCCCAGGCCTGCCAGCATGATGCGTTTGGCCGGTATTTTCCCGTACGTTGGAAGGGTGATTGTTTTGTTGAGTTTTGCAACAAATTCCTTTTTTTTAATTAATTCAGTAATGGCATTGTTCAGCGCTTTATCAAAGAAGACAAGAGTGCCTTCAACGGTTTTTACATCTTCGTATAGGTAAAAAACCAGCAGTTCGGCGGATTCCTTTTCAGCGAATCCTATTTTGATGTTGACGTTCATAAAAAGCCTAAAAACCTTGTATTTTGTGTCCCAATCCTGCAATTTCAGGTATGTTCGGATTATAAGACACGCACTACTGCCTGTCAAGTTATTCTTTATTTCTGAGGCGGTTGAATTATTACGGTAGTTTATCGTGGGAAGCAGGTCTGAACTGTTAAATTAAATGAAGGATGAGATTTGTAACAGAAAATAAAGTACAAAATGCAAAATTAAGGTATGTCAGATACCATAAATTTTGCATTTTGCAAGTTACATTTTTCACTTCCGGCTCGTTCGGGTTAGGTTTCTTTAAACTGAAAAGCGATGATGCACTGGACATATTCTTCAAGGATATGTGTCTGTTCTTCCTGTGATAACAGACGGTAAGGGACGACAGCCTCCCTTATCCAGAAGCAGGTATTTTTGATAATCATACTGAGATGAAGTATCCGGGGGAGATGTTCTACAGGGTATTTTGTGAAGTCTATTCCGCTGACACCAATGGATTCTAAAAATTTCTTATGCATGGCTATCCCCTTCCTTGGGAGTTACAGAGAGTAATTAATAATGTATAGTTTTTGTTTTCACAAGCAGCAAGTCAATGTACCTATTATCGGCATAAGTGTGAATTAATTTAATAAAAAGATATAAATTTATACGAAAGTAGAGACAGGTTTTAAACCTGTCTCTACTGTGCATATGGCGATGAACTACAGGCGATGCTTGACATTCCGGATATAAAAGAATATATTTATACTACCATTGTTATAGCAAATTTCATTAGGAAAGGAATAAACAGTGTGGGATTATTCTGAGAAGGTTAAAGACCATTTTTTTCGGCCCAGAAATGTCGGTGAAATTGAAAATCCAGATGCCGTAGGCGAGGTAGGCAGTTTGGCCTGCGGCGATGCGTTAAAGTTGATGCTAAAATTGGATAAATCCGGTCGCATTGTGGATGTAAAATTCAAAACATTCGGGTGTGGCAGCGCCATCGCCTCTGCGAGCGCCTTAACGGAGATGGTGAGAGGAAAGACGTTGGAAGAGGCGGCAAAGATTACCGATAATGATATTGCAGATTATCTTGATGGATTACCGGAGCAAAAGATGCACTGTTCCGTGATGGGCCGAGAGGCATTGGAAGCGGCCATAGCAAGTTATCGGGGAATAAAAATTGAAAAACCCGTAGAGGAAGGAACGATTGTCTGCAAGTGTTTTGGCGTAACAGATAATAAAATTGCTCATGAAGTGAGGGAGCATAAATTAACTACGATTGAGCAGGTCACAAATTACTGTAAGGCAGGCGGCGGGTGCCGTTCATGTCATCCCCAAATCCAGGCGATCATAGATGAGGTATGGCAGAAAGAGAAAGAAAAGGCGATGATCGAAAGCGCCAAAAAGCCGGTTAAAAAATTGACAAATATTCGGAAGATGCAGTTGATACAGGAGACAATAGAAAGGGATATCCGGCCCGCCCTCCAGTCTGATGGAGGCGACATTGAACTGATTGATATAGACGGCGACCGGGTCATGGTTTCTTTTCGGGGTAGTTGTGTGGAGTGCCCCAGTTCAAAGGTTACTTTGAAATCTACCGTAGAGGCGAAACTGCAGGAATTTGTGGCAAATACAATTATCGTCGAGGAGGTAGCTTCATGAAGGTAGTGTATACGGATAATAACGCTACAACGATGGTCGCACCAGAAGTTATAGAGGCTATGCTGCCTTATTTTACAAATTATTATGGCAATCCATCGAGTATGCATTTCTTCGGTGGACAGGTAGCTAAAAAGATTGATAGTGCACGGCAGCAGGTGGCGGACATTCTTGGCGCTGACCCTTCAGAGATTGTATTTACAAGCTGTGGCACAGAGAGTGACAATGCGGCGATTTGGGGAATACTTAGGGCAAACCCGCATAAGAGGCATATTGTGACTTCAAGAGTAGAGCATCCAGCCGTTTATAATTTAGGCAAATATTTGGCTCAAAGTGGTTATCACGTAACGGAGCTGGGCGTGGACAGCAATGGGATGCTTAACCTCAGTGAATTAGCCGATGCGGTAAGAGAAGATACGGCAATCGTATCGATTATGTATGCAAACAATGAGACCGGCGTGATATTCCCCATCGAGGAGATTGGCGCTATTGTGAAACAAAAAGGTTCTATTTTACATACTGATGCAGTTCAGGCTGTAGGGAAAATACCTTTAGACCTTTCAAAAAGCACGATAGATTTATTGACCCTGTCCGGGCATAAATTACATGCCCCTAAAGGAGTTGGCGCATTGTTTGTCAGGAAGGGAATAACGTTTTCGCCTTTTATCATCGGGGGACATCAGGAAAAGAATCGACGCGGCGGTACGGAAAACGTTCCATCAATTATCGGGCTTGGCAAGGCATGTGAATTGGCAAAGAAGTTTATGAGCGAGGAAACTACACGGGTAAAACAACTGAGAGACAAGCTGGAGGATGAAATACTGAAAAAGGCGCCGGATCCCAGAGTGAATGGACATAGAACACAGCGCCTTCCAAACACCACCAATATGAGCTTTGAATTTGTAGAAGGGGAGGCCATTTTGTTGCTTCTGAATGAAAAGGGCATTTGTGCCTCTTCCGGTTCTGCATGCACCTCAGGTTCTTTGGAACCTTCGCATGTACTGAGAGCGATGGGTGTTCCTTTTACAGCGGTACACGGTTCTGTAAGGCTGAGTTTAAGCCGGTATAACACCATGGAGGATGTTGATTACATAATCGAACACCTTCCCCCTATTATCAGGAGATTAAGGGAAATATCGCCTTACGGAAGGGAAACAAAGGTAAAGGAACAAACTACGCGGGTATCGGCAAGAATATAAAGCATACGAAATATTTATAATTCATTTGCACAAAAAGTAATAAAAAATCCCCCTTTTCCTAAAATGGATAAAGGGGGATTTTTTTCAGGTTAGTTTTATTATTTAATTTCCCTTATTTTTCTTTTGTCTTGATAATGGCATATCGGGAAAACTCACCGCGTTTTACCAGCATGAGGATACCCTTTTCCTTATCTCCCTCACTTAATGCCTTTTTGAATTCCGCCACATTGCTGATTTTCTTTCGGTTTACCTCTTTAATGAGGTCGCCTTCCCGTATTTCCGACACGGCAGCAGGGCTACCAGGCTGAACCTCGGAGACAATTACTCCGCTATCTTCTTCTATACCAAGACTCTTGGCAAGTTCTTTTGTGAGATTTTGCACGGTCATTCCGAGGTCTTTACCGGCTGGTGCTGCGCCAGGCGCCGCGGCGAATAGATCGGCAGGTTGTTCTCCGATCTTGACCATTAATTCTTTCTCTTTGCCCTCTCTCAGGACTTTGACCTTTGCTTTTTTGCCAATTTCCGTTTGTGCAACGACATTCCGAAGATGATTGACGTCACGGATGGGCTTTCCGTCATAGTCAACCACAATATCGCCGCGTTCAAAACCAGCCTCTTTTGCCGGAGAGTTTTCCTGTATCTCACTTACAAGGACGCCTTCTGTTACCGTGACATTAAATGACTTTGCCAGGTCAGGGGTAATATCCTGGATTACGACTCCCAGCCAGCCTCGTGTAACCTTGCCTTTTTCTACCAGGTCTCTCATAATGGTTTTTACCATATTGACAGGGATGGCGAATCCGATGCCTTGATAACCACCGCTTCTGGTAAATATAGCGGTATTGATGCCAATAATCTCTCCGCGTATGTTGACAAGCGGTCCGCCGCTATTGCCAGGGTTGATAGCGGCATCTGTTTGAATCATGTCTTCGTATTGTGCAACTCCTACATTGGCTCTTCCTGTGGCGCTAATGACGCCAATGGACACTGTTTGTGATAAACCAAAAGGGTTTCCTATGGCAATTGCCCATTGACCAACCCGAATCGTGTCTGAATCGCCCAATTTTGCCGAGGGCAAGTTTTTCCCTTCTATTTTTACTACGGCGATATCTGTTTGAGGGTCGGTACCAACGACCTTTCCATCAAATTCCCTTCTATCTCCCAGGGTAATTTTGAGTTCATCAGCATCTTCAACTACATGATTGTTTGTTATAATATAGCCTTTTTCGCTGTCTATGATTACACCGGAACCAAGTCCCTGCACCTTATATTCGCCTTCAGGAGACCTCTGTTTGAAAAATTTGTCGAAAAAATCATCGCCGAAGAAGTCCCTGAAGTCCCGGAGTGGGTCTTGTTCCTGTTCCTGATCGGGTCCAGGCCTGGGTTGGGAATGGTATTGGTCGTTGGGCATCTTCCGTTGTTTTTGCTGGGTGTGTTTAAAGACCTTTACGGAAGTAATTGAAACAACGGCAGGTTTAACTTGTTCAACCACCTGCTCGAACACCTTCTCGAAACGTTGCGCTGCGGCAACGTCATCAGTATCGGCGACCTGCTTGTTTGCAGCATATAGCGTTGTTTTATCGGGGAGACAATTACTTATCGCAACACAGAAACCAAAAACTAAAAGAGAATAAAGGGGTACTCTTCTCAACTTGTTAAACATATAACACTCCTTCGACATAAAAGTTTAGATTCTTAACGTTTTTGCATTTTATGCCAGATAGAATTTTTTGTCAATATAAATCAATAGGTGTATGATCCTTCTATATTGCTTGCATTCTCCCTAAAGCATTGATAAAATAGCAAAACGTGACAAGCATAACAAAAACCAATGAGTATTTGTTCCATCAGGACATTGTGAAAAGGGAAATTATGAGTTGGAAAAGGGTCTACCTATCTGTAATTTTGGGAATGATGGGTGTATTTTTGTTTGTACAGGAAAGGGCGTTCTCCTCAGAGGTGTATTTTACGCCCACAGAGATAAAAGGGCAAATTCTGCATGCGATTGAGGAGTGCAAAGAGTCTGTTGATGTTGCAGTTTTAGATATTACCTCAAAGGATATTTTAAACGCCCTTATGAAAGCTCAAGAACGAGGCGTTCGTGTCAGGATTGTCGTTGATAGAAAACGTGCTTTAAGGAAAGGATTATTATCAGATCAAGATAAGAATAAAGCGTTTGTAATAAAGGTATTGGTTCAAAAGGGGATTATGCATAATAATTTTGCTATTTTTGATTGTAAATTACTGACAACCGGGTCGTATTACTGGAATGATCATGTGGGAAAGTTTAGCCGGGATAACGCCATTTTTACGGATGAAACAAAGTTGTTGGTGAAGTATCAAAGGGAATTTGATCGTTTATTTCATGAAGGGATAGATCCGGATGTTAAAAAGGCTGTTTCCATTGCCGGAGAGAAAGTTGAGAAGATTGATGAGAAACCAACGGCAAATATTTCAAGGGAGGTAGCTACAGGTGAGCGGACTGTTGTATCGAATTATGGAGTTGTTATAACGGAGACTTCCGATGGTTATATAAACATGAATTTTGAAGAGTTTAATAATATCCTCGGAGTTGCAAGCGATTTGACAGAAGAACAAAAAGAGGCATTGTGGAGTCGGTGTGCGGGTAAAAGAGTCAAATGGTGTGGAAAGGTAAATTATATCGGATGGGGTCTGGTAACGGGATGGATGCTGGGTGTAACGAATGGCGATACAAGTATTGAGATAAAGCTAAACGCTGCTAATAAATCCCATTTTTCTGATGTGAAATATGGCAATACCGTTACCTATACGGGCAAGCTCGATTCACGGGTGACAAGGGTATTTCCTTACAAACTCGAGGATGGGGACATACTTAAATATGAGAATACAACTCGCGAACCATTAAACTCAAGTGAGTTGGTTGCTAATCCTTATACAGTGCCTGTTTCCCAGGGACCCAAAAAAATATTCCTGGTGGAAACTTTTGAGGATTTAGACAATATGTTTGGCAAGGGAAGTAATCTGTCAGAGGCACAAAAGGATGAGGTATGGGGAAAATATAAGGGGAAGTATGTCAGCTGGACGGGTCAGATTGTTTATAAAAATATAAATGTTGCATCTGGTTTGCGAATAGGAATAATGCAAAAAGAAAGGGGAGACATTGAGGTAAAGGTTGGTCCAGCGAAAAAGGATAAGGTATTAAAATTCCAGGAAGGCGAAACGATACTCTATACAGGGAGACTGACAGAAAGGTGCGGAGACAAATCTCCTTATATCTTAGAAGACGGCGATATCATAACGATTAAATAAGTAAAATAAAGTTAAGGGATGTTTGTGGGTGGGTTACTAGCCATATTTCGCTTGAAGCGGAAGGAGGCATCCATGATAAGAAGATGGGTAATTATACAGATTATTGTTTTTATAACGCTCGTTGGGTTAAAAGGAACGGTAATCGCTGCGGAAGGTTATGAGGCGGCAGTAAATGAAGGAAACGTCTGTGTTCGCAAGCAGATGTATCAGGAGGCGCTGGATGCCTATGAGCGCGCCATTCAGTTAAAACCGGATGCCTCTGAGGTCTGGTACAATAAAGCGGTTGTGCTTGATTATTTGGGAAAATATGTTGACGCCGTCAATTCATTTGAAAAGGCGACCCAAAGTAAACCGGATTATTATGAAGCCTGGTATATGAAGGGAAGGACTTTGGATCATGCGGCCAGGTACGAAGAGGCAATCAAAGCCTTTGATAAGGCCCTGGAAATAAAATCCGATTATATTGCCGCATTGTATAATAAGGGGAATGTGCTTGACCATATTGGGAACGTCGATGCGGCAGTCGAAACCTATGATCGCATTATAAAGTTAAAACCAGATGCATACGAGGCTTGGAATAATAAAGGCCTGGCATTGGCAAAGATTCCTGATCGGCGAAATGAAGCATTAGAGGCATACGACAAGGCAATTGCGATTGATCCAAAATATTATGAGGCATGGATTAATAAGGGCAATTGTTTTGTGAGGATACGCAAATACAAGGAGGCCGTTGATGCGTATGATAAGGCCATTGAAATAAAACCTACAGAACATGCCTCCTGGGCGGATAAGGGGTTTACCCTTGCAGATCTCGGGAGACACGAGGAGGCCGTTAATGCCTTTGATAAGGCGATAGAATTGAAACCAGATTCCTATGCTGCCTGGAATGGGAAGGGACTTGCCCTGGATGCCCTGGGCCGGTACGAAGATGCCCTTGCTGCATACGAGAAAACGAT
>DBJWYX010000022.1:0-14905 GCA_052360825.1 Candidatus Wunengus sp. YC64 | reverse complement strand
ACTGATGCCGCATTTGATGCCCTGGAAAAGGCAATCATGTTAGGATATAAAGACTTTCATCATCTGGAAAGGGATAAGGATCTGGCATATCTCAGAGAAGACGTTCGATATAGAAAATTGGTCGAAAAAATCAAGCAACGTTAATTTCGTATCTTTGAAGCAAGATTTCTTTTATACACAATTTTGATTCCCTCCAATGTCAAATAAGGGATTACAGCGGTAATTTGGGGGATTTCCGGCGCCAGCAACTGCATATCCCCACCCGTTGCTATTATCGCTGGCTGACATTTCAGTTCGTCACAAAGCATATTTATAAGCTTGCTTACCATACCGACGGTTCCCCAGTAAATGCCGGAGTTTATTGTATCCTTTGTATTTTTCCCAAGGACACTTTTTGGTTTCTTAATAGTTATTTCTGGTAAAAGAGCTGTAAAATGATGGAGCGCCTTTGAAGATATGCCCATACCAGAAGCAATAATGCCTCCCATAAAAGCGCCATCGTTGTTTATCACATCAATAGTTATTGCAGTACCCGCATCAACGACTATCGTCCAGCTCTTTGTCCTTTCAAATGCTGCAAGCGCACTCACCAGACGATCCACACCCACCTTTTCCGGCTGGTCGGTCAGAACCGGCATAGGAATCGGAATGTCTTTTCCAATAAATTGGGGATTTACAAAGAAATGTTTTTGGATATATTCAACGACAAAAACTTCTACTTTTGGATTAACAGACGATATGACAACTGCCTGTGGTTTGGTAAGAGCGGCTGGATTTAAAATTTTTTCTAAATTTTCCAGAAGCGGACGGGATATTTCACTTTTCACTGAATAGGAGGAATGCAGGACATCGTCTTCAAATATCCCGATATGGATATTTGTATTGCCAATGTCAATTGCTAGCCACATAGAAGTTCGCTCTTTTGGGACTGGATCTCATTTAAAGCGCTTATAATCATATTTATAAGATTGCCGATGTTTTTGCCGGTAACCATAGAGACAGGACAAACGGGTTTGGAAATTTTCTCTTCGAGTGTTTGAATAAACTTGCTACTGCTTGCTGTGTCTAAAAGATCAGTTTTATTTGCAATGATAATTTCTTTTTTTTCAGCAAGTTTCGGGTTATATTGTATTAATTCATTCCGAACGATACTATACGCATCCGAGGGGTTCATCCTTGCAAAAGGTGAGACATCCAAAAGATGCACTAATAATTTCGTCCTTTCAATATGACGCAGAAATTCATCACCAAGTCCTATTCCACTATGCGCACCTTCAATAAGACCCGGGATATCTGCAACAACAAATCGCCGGCAATTCTCAACCTCTACAATTCCTAATTGAGGTTGCAGTGTGGTGAAAGGATAATCTGCAATTTTGGGCCTTGCAGCAGATATGCGGGAGAGTAATGTCGATTTCCCCGCATTGGGCATTCCGATGAGGCCGACATCTGCAAGCAACTTCAACTCAAGGGTCAGCCAGCGCTCTTCACCGGGTTTGCCTTTTTCTGCCTGGCGTGGCACCTGATTGATGGAATTTGCAAAGTGTTTATTCCCTCTTCCTCCTCTTCCTCCCCGTGCAATGATAATGCTTTCTCCAACGGTACTCATGTCTTTCAAGATACGACCACTTTCTTTATCTTTAACTACTGTGCCTCTGGGTAAATCGATACTGAGGTCTTTGCCGTCCTTTCCTCTTTTCGTAGAACCTTTCCCATGAGCCCCGCTTTCTGCAATATGTTTAACCCGGGAAGTAATGTCCAGCAACGTATCAATTTTATCACTGACATGGAATATAACGTCTCCACCCATACCTCCATTCCCACCGTCAGGTCCTCCGTGGGGGATGTACTTCTCCCTTCGGAAACTTACACAGCCGTTTCCTCCATCCCCCCCTTTTACAAATATGACTGCTTCATCAACAAACATAGTCTGGAAAATACAAAGGGTGCATTCTACAAGCACCCTTTACATAAAATCTCCCGTATTAGAAAATGTATGCATTCACCGTAGCATACCGGAAAAAACTACTATGAAACCAAAAACATTAATTGGGCGCTGAGTAGACGCTTACACGGCGTCTTGTCTCGAATTTCACCACGCCATCTACCATGGAAAAAAGCGTATCGTCCCTTCCAATACCAACATTCAATCCAGGCTTGAATTTTGTTCCACATTGACGGACTATAATAGAACCGGCCGTTACAACTTGTCCGCCGTATCTCTTTACGCCCCGCATTTGGGGATTACTGTCTCTGCCATTCTTTGAAGAACCTTGTCCTTTTTTATGTGCCATATTACTGCCCTCCGTTTTGAAATGATATATCGAAAATTACCAAACCCGCAATAAAAATTGACCTTTAATCCAATCGAATTTCTTTAATTTTTATCCTGGTATATTTTTCACGATGCCCTCTTCTGGTCATTGATTCCTTTCTCCTGCGAAACTTTATCGTCATTGATTTTACACCCTTTTTCATACCTTCAACTTCTGCAATAACTTTTGCGCTTTTATTCGCTGTGGTACCAAAGGTTGTATCCCCTTCTTCATCAGAACAAACTAAAACATCGTCAAATTCTAAAGTTTCTCCAACCTGGGCATCGGCTTTTAGATCGATGAGATGGCGTTCACCAGCCCTGACCTTGTACTGTTTCCCCCGATCTTTTATTATTGCGTACATTTATTATTTTCTCCTTTCAGTTTTCAGATTTAATACAAATAAATACAGTTTCATATTATACCACAACAGGTTCGTCTTTATTATTAAAAAAACGAATCTCTATTTTGCCGTATTCGTGATTTGTTGTACTAAAGATATTAATCTTCTTATTATAAGACTCCTCGATTTCTATCATTTGCCTTCTTTTTTGATTTTGCAGGTAATTGGTAACCTCTGGATTTGCGAGAATTTCGATTTTAGCAATCTGCGGCAAATGAATAGCAAATTTTATATCTCTCATGGCGTTTAAACAAAGACTTTCAACCGTTTTGCTGTAACCTGTACCCCGGCAAAGTTTGCATTCCTCAAAAAGAACGTCACGAAGACTTGAACGAATCCTTTGCCTGGTAAGTTCTATGGTACCAAATTTTGACATCTTGAGCATCTTCGTTCGAGCCTTATCCCGTTTTAATGCATCCGTGAGTACCTTCTCAATAGCGTGGATGTGGGATTCCTCCCGCATATCAATAAAGTCAATTACAATTACACCTCCTATGTCCCTCAACCGTATTTGCCGTGTAACTTCCTTTGCAGCTTTAAGATTGGTCTTAAAGGCCGTCTCTTCAGGATCGCTCTCCTCTTTGAATTTACCGCTGTTAACGTCGATCGCAACAAGCGCCTCGGTTTGTTCAATTATAATCGACCCCCCGCGCGGCAAAGGAATTTTTTTGCAGTTTATTCCTTCAATTTCTTTTTCAATATCATATTTGTGGAATAATGGCTTATTTTCGTTGTAAAGGGTTAAAATTTTTTCATATTTGGGCATAATGATACGAAGAAAATCGCGCGTTCTTTCGTAAACAGGTTCTGAGTCAACGATGATTTCCCGTATGTCAGCAGAAAAAATATCCCTGATAGCGCGGATAACAAGGTCGCTTTCCTGATAAATAGTCGAAGGTGCGCTGACATCCCTTGCCCTTTTTTCGATATTTTTCCACAGCCTTAATAAATAATGGAAATCCTTGTGGATTTCCTTTTTAGTCTGAAGCGCCCCTGCCGTCCGTATGATGAAACCTATATTTTGAGGAGGACTCAAGCCTTCCAGGATAGTCTTTAATCGCTGCCGTTCCTCTTCGTCTGTGATTTTCTTGGAAACCCCGAGACGGGGCATATCAGGCATTAAAACCAAATACCTTCCGGGCAGACTGATATAGGATGTCAAACTGGGCCCCTTTGCGCCGATACTCTCCTTCGTTACCTGAACCAGCACCTCCTGCCCCTGACGCAAAATATCCCGTATCTTATGGGATTCCCGATGATGTTTAGCATGGGTATCCGTTTCTGACGAAGAACTCCCGTTACCACGATGAGGTAAAACATCCGATACGTGGAGAAACCCATTTTTTTTGAGTCCAATATCAACAAATGCCGCTTCAATACTGGGCTCAATGTTCACGACCCTTCCTTTGTAAATATTTCCGGCAATCTGTCCCCGCGAACTCCTTTCAATGTAAAGTTCTTCTAAAACATTATTTTCCAAAATGGCAATACGGCACTCTTCAGTTTCAACTGCATTAATAAGCATCCTTTTATCCATGATTTTTCCCTCAGTCAGGCAGAAGAAAACAAGTTGACCTTTGTTCTTATAATTTCAAAGAGCTCTTTTTTTTCGTTTCCACATAAGGCATGGAGCACCTCTTCGGGTCTCGCCATGCCTTCAGATATCATTTTAATAGACAAAATCAAACCGTTAGGCCTTACCGTGATTTCCTGAATAGATGGTCGAATATCAAAAGGTTTTTGATATCCATCTTTCGTACGATTGACTACTATAGCAGATTGTTGGAGAAATTCGCTAATCTTTAAGGTTTTCAAGAACCCCGTCTCCTTAAAAATAATCTCGTACGTTACATCACGAACAGGACTCTTTGAAGAAAGTGGTATGGCTTCCACCGACAGAATTTGAATTTCTTTTGGTAATTGTCTGCCCAAGCTTTCAACCAAAGACTCGGAAGGCACTGATTGGAGCAATTCAATTTCCAAAACTTCATCCTTACCGGCTATTCCAACACTCAGGGCTAATAGGAGAGACAACCTGGGGTGAGGGTTAAAACCTTTGGACATTGCAATAGGTATGTTAGCCCTTCTAATAGCCCTTTCAAAGACCTTCATCAAATCATGATGAGAGATAAAGCGGATATCGCCTAATTTAGCAAACCGAATACGTATTTTTAGAATATCGTCTATTCACCTTTTTAAAACTTCAAATATAATAAATTAAAATACTTATGATGAATTCTAATAACGCTATTTCATCCTGTCAAGGATATTTTGGTTATTAAAAAGCCTCAGGCAATATTTCTATAGCAATATTCCTCAGGTAATTAATTGTTTTTTCCGGGTCATCAAATTGACACACCGTATCCGCCACTTCTTTCGCTTTCTCGTAAGTAACAGACCGGACTATTTTTTTAATTTCCGGTATGATCGTCGCCGGTGACACACTGAACTCTGTGAGACCTAAGCCGATGAGCGGAACGGCATATTCAACTTCACTTCCCATTTCCCCACATATCCCAACAGGGATGTTATTATCCACAGCTGCTTTTATTGCAATTTTTAAAAGCCTTAAAATTGCAGGATGCACGGGGCAATAGAGATAGGCTACCCGTTCATTATTTCTATCAACTGCCAGAGAATACTGAATAAGGTCGTTGGTGCCAATACTAAAAAAATCGCATTCTTTTGCCAGCATGTCGGCAATCATAACAGAGGAAGGAACTTCAATCATGACCCCCATATTGACGTTTTTGCTGAATGGAATTTTCTCCTTGTCCAATTCTTCCATAGTCTCCCAGACCATTTGCTTTGCACGCCGTAACTCTTGAAGTGAGGAGATGAGGGGGAATAGGATTTTTACATTTCCCAGGGCTGAAGCTCTTAAAATTGCCCTGAGTTGTATCTTAAATATAGATGGATTTTCAAAACAATAACGAATGGAACGACAACCCAAAAAGGGGTTGCCTTCTTTTCTGTCATCTCCATACGTAAATTTGTCAGCGCCTAAATCAAGTGTTCTGATAATGACAGGCTTATCCTTTAATTCCCGCACAACCGTGGTATACGCCTCTAAATGTTCCTCTTCAGTCGGCTGTCTGGGCGAGCCTAAGTAAAGAAACTCTGTTCTATAAAGTCCAATTCCCTCTGCGCCGTATTTTACATTAACACTAATGTCTTTGGGAAACTCGATATTTCCATAAATGCCTATATGTCTGCCATCCCTCATTGTCGATGGTTGGTCCTTTAGTTCTGTAGCTAATTTTTCCTCAAATACATGGATACTTTTGGCCTTGCTCTGATACGTTGCTAATGTTTCAGCATCAGGCCGAACAATAACAATGCCATGATTGCCGTCAACAATTACGGTATCACCGCCAAAGACGTCTGTTGTAATTGTGCCAAGCCCCACCACGGCAGGTATACCCAAGGCACGGGCGACTATGGCAGTATGCGACGTCCTCCCGCCCACATCAGTAGCAAATCCTTTAACTTTTTCAGTATCAAGCGATGCCGTTTGCGAGGGGGTAAGATCGTGCGCCACCAACACCACTTCCTGGGCAAGGTTCTTAAGCTCTTCCCTTTTTTCACCCAATAAATTCCTTAAAAGCCTTCTTTCGACATCAAAGATATCACTCACTCTTTCCGCCAGATACGTATCGTTAACATCCTGAAATTTTCTGATGTAAACACGCAACGCCAGAGATACCGCAAATTCTGGTGTAAAATTAACCTTCTTTATTTTTTCAATAACTTCATTTTTCAGACGCGCATCCTGTAAAATCATTCTGTGGGTGCCAAAGATCGAGCCGATTTCAGAACCTAAGTCTTCGGATACCTTCTTCTCCAAATCGTCAATTTCTTTTTTAGAATCTTCGATGGCCTTTTCAAGCCTAAAAATTTCACTCTCGACTTCTTCTTTTCTTATAATATGGCGCGGAATGCGGTATCCTTCACTTTCAAACATAAAGGCCTCGCGGATAACGACACCAGGAGAGACTGCGATCCCCTTTCTGACTTCCATGAATTCTTCTTCAAACTTGCTTTTCACCAGGCCTTCCAGTGCATCCAGCGCCTCTGCGGCATCAACCCCTTTTGCGTTGATTATTATTTCTGTGCCATTTTCTGCCCCGAGTGTTAAAAGATCAATAACACTCTTTCCCTCTACCTCTTTGTTCTTTGTTTTTACGTGAATTTCCGAACTGTATTTATTGGCAATTTCCGCAAATTTGGTGGCAGGTCTGGCATGCATTCCATTCGAATTGGAAATTTTTACTTTTCGTTCTAATGCTTTAGAATTTACAACAAACATATCCATAAGAAACCATCTCACTACGTATATCTTTTTAAATTTTACACAGAATCCCACGCCTCTTTAAAACAATACGAGACCCGGGAAGTTTATTTTTACATGAATAAACAATTTTCCTGGCTAAGTAAATAAAATCACCTTTCAAACCCTTCCCAAAAGGGGAAATGGAGGCATTGTGGATTAAACGTGGATGCCGTCAACCTCTTTTAATATCTCAATCATCCCGGCTTTACCATTAGCCTCGCGCATAAAGCGGCGGAAATCGTTATCTCTGATAACGGTTGATATTCTTTCAAGTGCGGCAAGATGTAAACCTGCAGAGTCATTCGGGGAAAGCAAAAGAAAGAAGAGATGCACCGACTCTCCATCCAGGGCATTAAAATCAACTCCTTGTGTTGATCGTGCAATCGTTCCAATAATCTTTTTAGCACAGTCATGTTTTGTATGTGGAACAGCCACACCTTTCCCTATACCCGTGCTACCCAATTCCTCCCGTTTCATAAGAGATTTGATGACGTTTTCAACATCCTTGCTATTGATCTTCTGCACATCTTTCAGTGCGCACACCATTTCTTTAATTACGGCCTCTTTATCGGTAGCTTTGAGTTCCGTAATAATGGCGTCCTCTACAATAAAATCGGTCAATTTCATACTACAAAATTCCTCCAATAGAATTGCTTTCCATTATGCTTCCTGTCCACTTTCAGGACCCTCCATTTCAGTAGTTTCAGGCCTTTTCCTTCGGACAATCCTCGATTGTATCTTTCCTTTGTGTTTTTTTAGTTGCGATTCGATCTTGTCCACTGCCAGGTCAATCGCACGATACATATCAGGATTCGCCGCCTCCGCAACCAACGTGGGTCCTCTCGAAATGGAAACAATCATTTCAACGATATGACTATTGTCACCGCCGATGTCCAGAGTAATCTGTATCTGCAGGATCCATTCAAAAAATTTTTTTATTTTTTCGGCCTTTTGCAAGGCATAATTTTTAATTGCTTCTGTTATATCTAAATGCCTGGCAACTATTGTAATATTTTCCAAGGGCAAAATCCTTTCTTAAATATAAAATATTTGAATATTCTAAAATGTATGATTTTACTTATTATAAAATTACCAGTCAAGGAAATTAAAATTACATGCCTAACTATTATATTCTGCATTTGCCAGAACAAGTAAATGAACGGATCTTGCGCCAGATTCTTTCAGTTTTCTCGAACACTCCGATGCGGTTACCCCGGTAGTTAAGACATCGTCTACCAGTAAAATCTTTTTCCCCTGAAATGATCGTGGACATTTAACAAAAAAGGCGTTGTGGATATTTACCTGCCGTTGACTTTTTGATAGATGTGTCTGCGACTCCGTGTTTTTAATACGACAGAGGTTGTTTGTGGACATGGGTTTCGAAAAATACCTTTGAATTCCCAAAGACAGTAGTTCGGATTGATTGAACCCCCGATGTATTTTTTTAAACCAATGAAGCGGCACCGGTACGACAACATCTATGTCTGGAACAATCTCTTTCAGTTTTTTACGTGTTATCACGAAATTATTCAATATGCGAAACAAGAATTTCTGCCTGGCATATTTAAACTTGTGTATCAGTGTCTTCATAACACCATCATAATGAGCAACGGCTGTCATGGTGTCGAAGTGGAGATGCTTTCCTTTGCACACAGAACAACCTTCTTTCACCATCAATGCACTATAGGGTCCTACGGCTGACCCACAGCGAATACAGTGAAATTCATCAACATAGGAAATTTGTCTATTACAATCCCCACAAATATAGAGCTCGTGAGAATCGTTCAAATTCCGTTTGCAGTGGAGGCAGGATCGGGGATAAAAGAGGTCTAATAAGGCATGTACATAGTCACTTATAGCCATATCACATATTCATCATATCAAAAAACAACAACCCCACTGAACCAAAAATAACGGTAGGCAACCAGGCTGCCAGTATGGGGTGAAGCATTCCCGTGGTCCCCAGGTTTGAGCAGACAAAAGTTAGCGAATAGAAAATACCGCAAACAAGGACACACAACCCCACACGTAAAAACAAATTTTTACTCAGTCGTTCAAATCCGACAACGAGAGGGATACCCAGCAAAAGCAACACAAAGTGAGTAAGGGTATACGAAATTCTGGAATGAAACAACAAACTGTTTCTTGGATTATCAGGTTCGGTTTTACAGAGTTCCTTTAATTGCTCAAAATTTAACAAACTCGGGTCTAACTTTATTTTCCCCAGTTCCATAGGAGTTATCGTAGATTCAAACTCCAGGCTGTCGATTTGTTGTACCGGCGCAATCCATCTCCCACGTTCGTCATAAATGTGCTTCACCGCCTTTGTAAGTAACCATGTATCATTACCCAGCCATCTTCCTTCGTCTGCACTCAGGGTAAATTTCTTTTTTTTATTTTCATACCGGGCAAGAATAAACACTGACTGCATACGTTGCGTTTTTTTGTCATATTTCCAAACACGAAGCAAAGCGTTCTTTTCCTTGTCATCCAAAAGGAGATTTTTTTGGATATTATCGCTGAACGAGGTTTGCCGTAATGTCTCCAGCTTTTCAGCAAACCGTGGTATGAGCCACTCCTGATCTCCAAACGAGGCAAAGGACATAACTACCGTAACAATAAAGACAGGCAGCAAAATTCTGTACAACGAAATACCGGCAACCTGCATGGCAAGTATTTCCCGATTCCTGGATAGCCTTACCAGCACGATACCCATTGCTATCAAGGTAACGGCAGGGAAAAATTGGAAAATAATCACAGGGAAGAGATACGCATAATATCGCATCCCCGTGCCAAAGGCATCTCCCCCCATATCCACGAATTCCCCCAGCTTTTGAAGGAGATCGACAATGATGTATATCCCCGAAATAATGAGCAGACACATGAAAAATGTGGGAATAAAAGCCTTCAGTATATAGTTGTCTAATCTTGAAAACATAATTCTTTATATAATTGCAAAACTGTCTTTTTCAACAGGGGATGAACCACACTGGGATCAATCTCAACCAATGGTTCTAAAACGAATAACCGTGTATGCATCAATGGGTGAGGAATTTCAAGGTCGTCTCTGTTTATGATTTTATCACCATACAGCAATATATCAATATCAATCGTTCGGGGACCCCATTTTACCGTGCGGATCCTGCCCATAATGGTTTCTATACCCTGGAAGTGTTTGAGCAGTCGAAAGGGAGGTATTGCAGTCTTAATACTAAGAACAGCATTCAAAAACATCGGCTGTGGAGGTCCGCCTACCGGCGCTGTCTCGTAAAATCGTGAAAATTTTACAGGCTTTACTCCCTTGATGGTAATAATCCGATCATAGGCGTAAAATAAATTTCTTTCCCGATTTCCTACATTCGACCCCAGACCAACATAAACGTTCACCATAATAATTTTAGCCTTAAACAGCACAAAAATTCATGGAACGTGCGCAGCTTCCGCATTCCGGACACTCATCTGTACGGCAATCAGGGGTAATTTCCTCATGTAAAGATTTCTGCCTTTCGTGCATAAGAAAAGGCTTTACCACACCGCAACTGATATGATCCCAGGGGAAGACCTCATCGTCATCTCTCTGGCGGTGCGCATAAAACGTCCAATCAACACTGGCCTTCTGGAACGCATCCAGCCACTTTTGGAAGTGAAAATGTTCTTCCCATGCATCAAACTTGCATCCATCCTGCCACGCCTGATAAATAACTCTTCCAAGCCTTCTGTCTCCCCGCGCGAAAATACCCTCCAGGATGCTGCGCTCCGCATTGTGAAATTTTATGCGAATGCTTTTTCTCCGAATCCTGTCAAACAACCTGTTCTTGATCTCTTTTATCCGCTGCAGGGTTATCATGGGGTGCCACTGGAAAGGGGTATGCGCCTTGGGCACAAAGGGTGCAATACTGATATTGACCTGCCCGAAAGAGCCATCGATACCCTTTTTAAGGTCAGAAACATTATAGGCAAGCCGTGCAATGGCGTCGATATCGTCATCTGTTTCCGTAGGAAGTCCCACCATAAAATAAAGTTTTACCAAATTCCAACCCTGTTTAAATGCCTCTTCGATACCTTTGTAAAGATCTTCATCGGTAATATTTTTATTAATAATCTTTCTCAGGTTAGGAGTTGCCGCCTCCGGCGCCAGGGTAAGCCCAGACTTGCGAACCGTGTTAAGCATGGAAGGTAAAAGGACAAGCTGCTCATTCACCCGTAAGGAAGGGAAAGAGATATTTACGTGTCTTGGAATAAAAACCTGGTTCATCTGTTCCATCAGACGTTTTAAGAACGGATAATCACTGATAGAAAGGGACGCCAGGGAAATCTCGTTATGCCCGGTATTTGCATAAGAAAGCTCTGCCAGCTTTAAGATACTTTCTACCGTACGAGGCCGGGTAGGGCGCTTGCTCATACCGGCCTGACAAAACCTGCATCCCTGCGTACAGCCGCGCATGACCTCGATGGTAATGCGGTCATGAATGGTTTTTACATACGGCACAATGGGTTTGGTTGGATAATACGTCTTGTTTAAATCCTTTACAGAGGCTGTCCTTATAAGCTGTGGCAGACCAGATATTTTTGGATGTATTTCACGTACTGTGTTGTCCTGATAATAAGAGACCTCATAGAGCGATGGGGCATAGGCATTTCTCAGAGTTTGGGCTATAGAAACGATCTTCTCCTTACGGGAAAGTTTTTTGTGCTTCATGTCCTTACATAACTCAATGAGTTGCGGCAGACTTTCTTCCCCATCACCGACAAGAAAAATGTCGATAAAATCTGCAACTGCCTCCGGAGAGATAGCACACGGCCCGCCTGCAATGATGAGCGGGTCTGTTTCATCACGTTCGGAGGCCATGATAGGAATCTCTGCAAGATTCAACATATTTAAAACATTGGTATAAGACAACTCATACTGGAGCGAAAAACCCACCAGATCGAATTTTTTTAAAGGCGTGTAAGTCTCCAGCGTAAATAGGGGAACTTTGTGTTTCCTCATGAGGGACTCCATGTCATCCAGAGGGGCAAATACCCTCTCGCAGACCGTGTCTTCCCGTTCGTTGAGGAGTCCGTAAAGAATCTGGATCCCCAGGTGAGACATGCCAATACTATAGGTATCGGGAAATGCCAGTGCGACTTTCACGTCGATTTCGGCATGATCCTTAACAATGGAGTTCCACTCGCCCCCGATGTACTGTCCCGGCATTTCTACCTGCGGCAATATGTTTTCTGTCACAAAATATTTTAAATCACTCATAGTGATTTTATCATAATAAGAAATCAAATATTAAGCAAGCCCCGTTTCGAATCAATAAAGTAGGGGTTGAAAATCTTCAACCCCTACATTGAGGCAACGTCATAAATCGGGCAATTACCTACTACCGTATTGTTTCTAATGGCGCTCCGAGGCAAGATCGATCTTTGAGCGCATTTTGATGTTAAAGATGATGGAGAGGGCAATAAAGGAAGTGAGCATGGACGAACCGCCATAACTGATAAAAGGAAGCGTAATCCCCACGATGGGCGCTACTCCAAGGGTCATACCAACATTGACTACAATTTGCGTTGCAAACATAGTGATAAGCCCGATCACTACGAGCCGTCCGTACGGTTCGCGCGTGCTCCTTGCAATACCAATACCGCACGTAATGAAAACGACGTAGAGAAACAGGATAAAACATGCCCGTAAAAACCCCCACTCCTCGGAAATAACGGCAAAGATAAAATCTGTATGACGCTCCGGCAGGAATTTCATCTGATTCTGTGTGCCGTTTCCCCATCCGGCCCCAAATATCCCTCCTGAACCAACGGCGATAAGGGATTGAAGCCTGTGGTAACCTGCCCCCCAATCCGTAGCCTTCTCTGGCCAGAGAAATCCGATAATCCTCATCTTCTGGTAGGATTTCAACATAAACATCCAGACGAAAGGTGATATGGCCAGACCTGCGCCGATGAGCATAAACAGGTGATGCAGCCGGATACCAGCAGTATATAAAATTGAAAGTAAGACAGGAACCAGAACCAGCGCCGTACCAAGGTCTGGTTGCTTCACAATAAGCGCCATGGGTATGAATGTTAACAAGAGAGAAACCCCGATGTCAAATAATCCGATCCCATACTTCTTGTACCTGAGAAACCGTGCAAGGGTAAGCACCAGGGTTATCTTCATGAACTCTGAGGGTTGAACCGAAAAAGAGCCAATGGAGAACCATCGCTGCGAGCCTTTCACAGCGCCTCCCATACCCAATACGAGAATCAAAAGAAAGAGCACGCATGCGTAAATGATATATGCATAGTAGGAAAATGAAAGATAGTCAAAATAGAGGAGGATAAAAAAAAGGGTAAGTCCCATCGCAATCCAGACGAGTTGTTTGAATAAAAATTTTTCAGACGATGCACTCCAGATAAAAAGCACCCCTATCGCCAGAATGATGCATATTATCGGAAACATCAACCAATCAAAATTTTTTGGACTTACACTGCGGATCATAGTTTTAGTTGTAGAGACAGGTTTCAAACCTGTCTCTACGGGTGTTTATACCTCTCATAATTCAGACACATGACGTGGCTTGCCAATATGGTAACCCTGCGCATAATCTATACCATATTCCCGCAACAGGTGCAAGGTCTCTTCATTTTCCACAAATTCGGCAATGGTTTTTTTCCCCAGTCCACGGGCAACCTCCACCATTGCCTTAACCAGATGTTGATCTACGGTATCGTGCGGGAGATTTCTGATAAAACTGCCGTCAATTTTCAGATAGTCTACAGGCAAAAGTTTGAGGTAATTAAACGAAGAAAATCCAATGCCAAAATCATCGAGGGCAAAACGGAAACCCAGCGACTTGAGTTCGGCAATAAAAAGCTGTGCAGCAGCCATATTTTCAATAAGGGCAGTTTCAGTGATTTCAAAGACAAGGGATGCCGGGTCAATGCCCGTCTCGGTCAATTCATTTCTGATCAATGGTAATAACTTTTTATCTGCAAACGACCTGCCCGATAAGTTGACTTCAAGATATCCTGGTTTGTTGTCCTGCTTAAGCTCTTGAATGAGATGAATAGCCCTGCTCACCACCCATCGGTCTATATCATGAATAAGTCCAAATCGTTCAGCAATATCCAGAAAACTGGACGGGGCAACCGTCTCGCCTTTTTCACTTATCATCCGCAGCAACGCCTCATGCCCGATAATAAGGCTTTGGCGAATATCCATAATAGGCTGTAAAAACAATACGAAGCTGTCTTTATTCAGCGCCTCGTGGATGCTTTTTTCCCAGACCAGCCGCGATTCAATCCGTGTCTTTTGTTCAGGGGTATAGATACAAACACGGTTGCGCCCTTCTTCTTTCGCACGGTACATGGCAAGATCAGCATAGGAAAGGAGTGTTTCCACGGAATCGCCGTGACCGGGAAACAAGGCAATGCCAATGCTAACGGTAATGCCCGGGGGATAATTTTTCTCAACAGAGGTATGATATTGCACCAATTCACGTATTTGATTTGCAACCGATTCCGCAAGGCTTACATCGGCATGGGGCAGGATAATGGCAAATTCGTCGCCGCCCAACCTTGCCAGTATGTCGGTCTCGCGCAGCCGTTCTCTCAACAGATCGGCAATAGCAATAAGGAGTTTATCACCCGCCTGATGGCCAAGCGAGTCATTAATATATTTAAAATTATCGATGTCCAAAAACAACACCGCCCCCTTGATCCCGAATCGCCGTGTTTGCGCAAGCCAACTATCCAGGTCCTCGTGGAAACGGCGGCGATTGAGGAGGTTGGTAAGCGGATCGCGGTTCGCCATAAACATAATCTGCGTCTCAAAACGTTTCCGCTCTGAAATGTCGCGTCCTATGGTAGACA